>NZ_JAHLEX010000006.1 GCF_023476575.1 Anaplasma phagocytophilum
TTGAGATACGTATTTAAAGACAGCTTGATACTCGATACTACTTCTTGATCACACTCTACATCTGAAGCATGAGCCTGAGGATCAGCAGCCTTAGCAAAGCAGTGTAATATGGAAATAATATTCACAAGGATAGCGCATCCTTTAGCCATTTGTAGCTGCATTCCACGCTCAACAAAGTCAGGGTTTCTGAACATCTCCTTATTGCAAGTTGCTGCAACACAGGCATGTAGCGCATCATAAAGGTAATGCAGTAGGACCGTGATATTCAATTGCTGCACTGCAGGTTCTTGAGACGCACTGCTCCTTGCCTTCTCCTCATCTACGAGCGATTCAATGTATGCCATCTTCGCCGCAAGATCAGCAACCTCTTGATCTGCCATGCCGACAATCTCAAACGTCTCTCGTGATTCCAGCACGCATCCATGCAGCATCCTCAAAAAATCTTCATATGAAACGATTCCAGCTTCTATTGCAGAATGTATATCATCTTTATACGCTGTAGAAGCGGTTCCACTGTAAGTATAGCCATAATCATGCCTACTGGTGAATATGCGTGGCGCGTGCATCTTATTTAACTCCGAAAGGTATCACACAACATAGTTGTATCACATCAGCGGTATGTAGCTCAATATTATTGATTTTTTAATAAATAATGATAGCTATCTCTATATAGCCTACAGGATTTGTTTTGATATAGGACATTACCCTTAATAATTGCATGCAAATATTACAAACTTAGAACATTGGCTGTGGCCATATAGAATTCCTTACAAATACCTACCGAGGCATTGCTGTTTTGTACTGGCCACACCAAGTGTGTCAGAGATGCCCTCTCTGCAAGAAATAGCTTACTTTATCTTAGATTCTAGCCGCAATAGACCGTAATATAAGCCCAGTAGCTACTTAATCAACGTGTGCATTTAGGGTATCTCTTCCCTTAGACTGAATCGGTAGTAACCCTTCTTGCATAAGACATATCGCTGCTACAAATTACAAGACATGACTAACGCAATGTCTTCAGCAGCATATCTGCATAGAACACTAAATACCTAGACACTGGCAAAAGACTATGCACTTCGTGCTCGTTTAATAGGTGGCTCAAGATCCCCACTAGGAGTTCGTGATCTATAAGAGCTGACGCATGCCTCTTCCAGTACAGAACTGGTACATACTGATGTCGAGGGTCGACTAGATAGAGGAGAAACACTCTCTAGGACACATAGTGGAATATTAGGGTGAGAGGAAGCTGGTTGATCTCCCAGTCCAGCACCAGTACCGCCTAACCCCGATGTCGAAGGTTGACTAGACGGAGATTCCTGCTCTTCAGGAACATGGAAATGTTCACTGTTAGCTGACTTCCAAGCACTTGACATTTCTTCAAGGCTGCACAACGCCTTTCTGTGCAATTCACCAGATATATGAGGACTTAGTAGGAGCTCTGGCGTAACGGCTTGCAGCTCATCAGTGACTTGACATATACATAAGCGTACCCTATGCGCTAAATTAGATCCTCCCTCTTCTCCCCATTCATGCTGTGACACTTTTGGGTAAACGCTGTCACGTAGGATTTGAATACACCTCTCAATGCTACAGGCAAAAGGATGCTCTTCTATTCCGGAAGCAGCATATTCTCTATATACCAATAGTAAACAACCCATAGCCCTTATTAAAGCATTTATGCATACACTGGTACAAGACTGAGCAGTACTAACCTCTTCTTCTGATTTACCAACGTACTGATCAAGATTACGACAAAGCGCTATACGCGCTTCTGTAGCTAATGAGAGTCGCAATAATGACTTTTCATCTCTACAAAGCATTGCTACACATTCAGTAGCATCAGATTCAACAGCATCAAGAATCATGTTCAAGCAATTCTCAGTGCGGTGACGGAAACAACGCGGTGTTCTTATATCAACCAAGTCAGCAACTTTCCTAGCAATCTCTGCACAGTGTCGCACTGCACGCAAAGCCGTCTTCTTACGTTCTCGTCTTACGGCACGCATCGCAGGTTTTAAGCATCCGAGCAAAGCTGCGCATTTTGTATTGAGATACGTATTTAAAGACAGCTTGATACTCGATACTACTTCTTGATCACACTCTACATCTGAAGCATGAGCCTGCGGATCAGCAACCTGGGCACAGCAGTTTAACATAGCAATAGAATTGACTACGATGCTACATGCTTGCGCCATTTGTAGGTACGTTCTACGCTCAGTATAGTCAGGGTTTCTAAACTTATCCTTGTTGCAAGTTAATGCAGCACAGACGTGCAGCGTATCGTAAAGATGCTCGACTATGTTACGCAATTTCCCCACTAGACCTTCGTCTAGCACACTGCTTTCGACCCTCGCAATATCTACAAGAGATCGAATGTACGCTGTCCTCGCTACAAGGTCAGCAACCTCAGGATCTACCCGAAAGACACAGTCAAATATCTCGCGTAGTTCCCCTACACATCCCTGCAGGACCTTCCAAAAATCGTCACGTGAAATGGATCCGGTTTCTATTTCGGCACATATGGCATCCCTGTACACAGCCGAAGCTGTGCCACTGTAACAATAGCCAGAATCGCTCTTACTGGTGAATATACTAGGGGTATGCACCTCATTAACCACTACACAACGTCACACTCTGAAAGTATAGCATACCAGTGTTACATACACAGCTCAATGTTATTGATTTTTAATGTTTTTAATGAATAGTAATGCCTACAGGATTTATTTTGATGCGTAATGTTACCCGCAATAGTGGCATTCATATGTAGTTAAGAAACGTTTCTCTAGAAAAACTATCAACGTTTTAAGCAAAAAATATCAGTACTCGAGCTAAAATTACTTGTAGAAACGCTTGACTTGCAAAGTAATCCATGTGTTTCGATCAACTTTAGCTTGTTTGTAAGCCCTTAACTTTTAAAACTGCAACACGGCTCCATAGCCATAAGTAGTACATGCCAAATCATAGAAACACAAACATGGTTATACAATAAAGCATGCTCACAAGCAGCGCACGGGGTACAACAGCGTGAACTGAACTACCTCCAACTTCCATGTATACTTAACCAGCACGTGTATTTGTGGACTCAATGATCTGTGACCCCAGAGGCACTATACACTAGATAATACTTGAAAGTAAATCCTATGAGTGTAAGTTCCACAGCAACCTGGTATATGTTGCTGTGGAATTTAGCATCTATAGCCTAATATCTGTTTCTTTATGAAAGTTTTTACACAAATCTCTACCAGTTTCTTAAGAGCTTTGGTACAATGCCGGAGTTTGACTTTCATGCAAGTATGACCAGCGAATTTCATAATGCGGTTATTGTACTGTCTGATGGGCGGTATTTTTTCGGAAGATCACTTGGTAAGAGAACTGATTGCGTTGGAGAGGTGTGCTTCACTACCGGAGTCACAGGATATCAGTATACTATTACTGATCCTTCCTTTGCCGGCCAGATCGTTACGTTCACGTTTCCTCACATAGGAAATGTAGGGATAAATAGCAAGGATTTTGAGTGTAAGCAGGTCTTGGCCAAGGGCATAGTAGTTAGGGAGATATCCGATGCGTCACATGTATCTTCACATATAGATCTTAACTCTTGGATAGAGCAAAATAATTTCACCGGAATATCTGGTATAGACACAAGGGCATTAGCCATACACTTGCGCGAGAATGGTACACTAGGTGGAGTAATACATCACTTCAACGATATAGGTGCAGTGCACATACAGGGATTGCAAAATGTGGCACGTACTCACAAAAAGTCGCTGGCAACTGAGCTCCCACACCTTACAGACCATAGCCATCATGTTGATGGGTACAGTGTTTGCGTCATCGATTTTGGTGCAAAACATGGAATATTTAGCGCTCTGACTAGGATAGGATGTGCTGTTCATGTAGTAGCCGCGCAGAATGACTTTGCAGCCAGAGCCTTGTCACTAAAACCTAGAGGCATAGTAATATCAAATGGCCCTGGAGATCCCGCAGATATAGCTGACTCTGTCATGAACCAATTACGCATGCTTATAGATTCTGGAATCCCTGTTCTAGGCATATGTTTGGGACATCAACTCATAGCAAAGGCTCTTGGAGCTAAAACTATTAAGATGCACCATGGCCATAGGGGGAGCAACCACCCCGTATATAGCCTAGAAACTAAATCTATAGAAGTCACTAGCCAAAACCATGGGTATACCGTTGACGCCAGTACTTTACCCGATGACATAGAGGTCACACACATATCACTTTTTGATGGCACCATAGAGGGGATCAAGATGACCAATCGTCCCGTGCTTTCGGTACAATATCATCCAGAGGGTTGTCCAGGACCTAACGATTCGCATTACATTTTTAGAAAGTTTGCCGATTTGATCATATCTACACACGCATAACTGCTTTAGAACCTAGTGCTTCGCTGTGTTTATACCTGTGAATTTCAATAGTGATTCTAGAAAGTTTGCTGATTTGATCACATGTGTGCCTGCTTATATGGCTGTAATGGGAATGCGTTTAGGGTTATTTGGCTTGCCGCGTTTACATTTGTGAATTGTAACAAGTTGCGTCCAGTTAAAGATGGGGCTCCTGAATCCACCACAGGTAAAGGATCTATTGTTCCTTTGTTATCCGATATCGGTTGTTCATAGTACCCATTCACGTGCTTTCTCACTCAGGCTATATACAAACCTACCTATATATAACTACTCCGCATTACAAAATTGCCGTGTATTAACTGCAGTCTCGTCCGCTTAGAATGTGCGTAAAAGACCTTACATTGTATTTCAGTACACCACATAAACGCTAAGGTCTAGGGATTATCAAAAATTGCGCGAAATGGTATCGCGCTGTATAATGCACCTATTTATCGGGTGTGTGCGAACTTGCAGAAGTTTAGTAGTAACTCTATAAGTGGTTGGTTTCGGTAACTGTAAGGCACTGCTTTCAGTACCTATGGGGGTTTTATGCATAGTAACTGCAATGACGTTGAGGTGATTTTAGCGCAACCGCGAGGTTTTTGTGCTGGCGTGGAGAGAGCAGTAGCTATTCTCGATATGGTTGTCGACCGGTATATTGCTAGCAAAGAAGTCTACGTTCTGCACGAGATAGTTCACAACGCCTATGTAGTAGAAAGTTTTAGAAAAAGAAACGTTAAGTTCGTAGCCTCACTTGACGAGGTTCCTACTGGAGCTGTTCTTGTGTTCAGTGCTCACGGTGTTGCAAAGCAAGTTCGTGCCGCAACTCAGGAACGAGGCCTTGTGGTAATTGATGCCACTTGTCCACTCGTTACTAAGGTGCATCTTGAGATTCAGAGATACCATAAGAATGGGTACAAAATTATCCTAATAGGGCATAAAGGACACAGAGAAGTTGAAGGTAGTATGGGACAGGTACAAAGTAAAATCCTGTTAGTGCAGAATGTTAATGATGTGCATAACCTAGAGGTTGATGCCACAACGAAGCTTGCATACGTGACTCAAACAACTTTAAGTGTGGATGATACCAAGGTGATAGTTGAAGCACTGAAGACTAGATTTCCAGACATTGTGGGTCCTGACTTAAAAGACATATGTTATGCGACTCAAAATAGGCAAACTGCTGTAAAAGAGCTAGCCTCTATGGTTGATGTAATGCTAATCATGGGTGGTAAGAACAGCTCCAACACCAACAGACTTCTGGATCTTGCAAAAGTTCGCAATCCTCGTTCTTTTCTTATAGGATCCTACGAAGATGTGGACCTGAGTTGGTTTGCAGACACTAAGAAAATAGGTGTCACAGCAGGGGCGTCTGCTCCGGCCATTCTGGTTGAAGAGCTTTTAAAATATTTTTCCTCTAAAATGAACATAAAGGTGTCGACCATGGATGGGGTAAGGGAGAACATTGTCTTTAAACTGCCTAATTTGAATGAAAGCGCCCACAGCTTCTCCAATGACTCTTAAACACTGTCAATAGTGATATTTTCTTAGATTATTTGGTAGGCAGTTCACGTTATTGTAATACATATTACGAGCGCTGAAGAGATTGGAAGCTTTTGCTCGTGGTCGGTCAGAAGCTATGGTGGAGTAATGCATCAAGATAACCACAAGTGAAAATGTGATTCTCCAAGAAGTTCGCAATCATACTAACGCTTTGGTATATAAAAATTAAAATAGAGAAATTAGGATGCTGGTGTTAAGCTCACCTATAAAATCGCAGATCTACCTACAGAGAGCGATATAGGAATGTAGTCATGGTAAGTGGGTTTAGGTACTTGGCTGCGATATGGTTCCCCGGGAGTGTATTCGAGAAAACGCAAAATGGTCTGCTGAGGTAAATACGTTTTATCTAAGCCTATATAAGTGAGTATCGAACATAATGGTGCATTTTTTACGCAGTGTTCTCTTGTCAAAAATACACCAGCTTTTCATTGCTTTGAATATGACTTGATTCTTTAGAGAAAGAACGTTATCATGCGGCACACATGGCTGTTGCTAGCTTATATGAAGGTAGGAATTATACGAATAAAGGGAGGGGAAGGGTTGCCTTTGCCTTCTTACGCAACTCCGCAAAGTGCGGGGCTAGATTTGTATGCTGCGCTTAGTGAAGAGGTGGTTATACATTCTGGTGAGCGGTGTCTTATTCGCACGGGTGTGGCTATTGAGCTTCCTGACGGCTATGAGGCGCAAGTGCGATCACGATCTGGTTTAGCCGCAAAATCTGGAGTCATAGTTTTAAATTCTCCTGGCACTATCGATGCAGATTACCGAGGCGAGATTGCCGTAGTCCTGGCAAACTTTGGTGCTAGCGATTACGTTGTCAAGCATGGTGACAGAATTGCCCAGCTTGTCATAGCTCCTGTTATGCGCATTTCTTGGGAAGAATCTTCCAATATTACTGAGACTCAGCGTGGCGCCGGGGGATTTGGCTCTACTGGAATCTAGTCTCCTGAATGAGTGTTGTTTCCGTGAAGTACTGTCTATCAAAAACGTGTGTTAAGCAGTGATGCTGTGAATTTTTGGAGTGTTTTTGTTCTATAAGAGCTAATCAAGAAGAGCGAATCTGGCCCACAAAAGGTGACAGATGCTCCCTCTCCTGTAGTAGAACTTTTCATGTACCCAATTTAATCATTGCAAATTCCGTTATTGCGCATAATGCCGTCAGTAATCAATACACTGACACCATATCGTACTCACTACCATCCTATAATCTTGCCATTGCATGCTTAGGTGAATAATCAGGAAACAGTAAAATCTCGTATGCGCAGCACATGAATTGTAGATACCCCAAGAATCTTCTACCAACAACTCTACAACCTAAGAGCACGCTATGTGTGAAAGTTACGTCTTGATACTACGGTGACAAAAATAAAGTGATTACGTCACAGAATGAAGAACACTAAAATGTCGTCCATATTTATGGTACGCCAATGCTAGATAAAAACGCAAGGTTTCCTGATGAGATCTCATACGGCTCTATAGGGGGGCCTACATTTTCTACAAACGTCACAACGTTAGCGAACGGTGAAGAACAACGCAAGATTAATTGGTCTTACCCACGCTGTAGATACAACGTAATATACGGAGTAAAATCGTACTCACAATACGAAGTGTTAATGGATTTTTTTTATGCACACAGAGGTAAGGCCTTTTCATTCAGATTTAAAGACTGGAGCGATTATAAAGCATCTATGCAACACGTAGGTAGCGGAGACGGAAAATCACTGTTATTCCAACTGATAAAGAAATACTCTGCTAGTTCATACTACTATACACGCCTTATCAGAAAACCCGTAGGAGGCACAGTAAATATCTGGATAGAAGAGGCGCCACAGCTGGAAAATACTCACTATACTATGGATTACAACACAGGACAGTTAAGCTTTCTGGAAGCACCAAAGCTTGGAGTAAAAGTATATGCGAGTTTTGAGTTTGACATACTTGCAAGATTCGACACCGACTTCCTTGCATGTTCCTTAGACGGATGTGGAAACTATGGATGCCAAAACATTCCCGTGGCAGAAGTCAAAGACTCTTAATTACTCGGGTACAAGAGAGCGCATTGTATGTCAGATATCACGTCTAGTCTGCAACCCACAATCATTATCCCATATTGATTTTCTAACTATCAAGCCCATTTATGTAAGCTTCTATCTCTGCTATCTTATTTCTCAGAACTTGTATCTCATCTTCTGTAAGATTTTCCTGTGCAATACATCTCTTTAATTTAGTAATCTCGCTCTGCATCTCTAAGATACTACTCTTCTGTTGTTGTGCTTTCTCATCCCTTTCTTTCTCTTGAGATTTCCTTTTATCAGCCTGATGAGTCTCCTTAGAAGCATCTTGTTCTTGATCTTTTTCTGGCAAACTTTTGTCTTGATGAAATTCATTCTCACTAGTCATGGCAAAGAAAAGACCCTTCAATATTTCATCCGTGCTAACACCTGACAATTGCTCTTCTTTTTTTCTCTTAGGTTTTTTCTTATTAGATTTACCCTTATGTTCTTTAGCTTTTTTCTTATTAGCAGAGGTGTCTGGAAGGGCTTCTGAAGTGTCAGCATCTGCTTGTTTCTGCGTTGCGGTAGCAACATTGCTTTCTGTCTTTAGCAAACCTCGGTCTTCTATTGGAACAGCAACTTTACTACTCACATCACGATCAAAAGCCCCTTGCTCAATGTCGGATTTACGAGCTTCTGACGCTATATCCTTTGTAGCGGCTAACACTACCGATACATCTACTTTCTCTTTACGCATCAATAATGTTTTCCCAGAAGATCTAACCTCAACTTCATCTTTTATATCTTCTATAGCGCCACCATCCCCCATATCAGAACCTGACTTCTCAGATCCTGAATCACTCCTATCAGCATCCTTATCATCTCGTTTAGCATCAGATTCACTTACTTCAGCTTTGGGACCTTCCTTCGCAGTATCACCATCCACCCCCTTATCTAGAGGTACATCCCCAGTTTTGAATACTGCATCCTCTGAAGCAGATGCGGCAGCTTCTAATGTCTCACTTAAAGCTGTATCTCCAGTACCTAATGCACCGCCTAATACCTTTTCTCTTGCAACTTCTGCTTCAGTTGAAGCACTTTCTGCTAGAGGCCCTCCCTCCCCAGTATAGTCTTTACCCTTTACTCCTGACTCTTCTATAATTCCAGAATCTACTATAGCATCCTGCTTTATCCCTGAAATAGCAGGCTCTGCTTCGTTTTTATCACTTTCTAATTCTGTGTTTAGATCAATATTAGGATCTACCAGTCTTATTTTTTCGCTTTCTTCTTTTTTTTTACCCGCTTTTACTTCATCAGGATCTCTATCATCCACCCCCTTATCTAGAGGTACATCCCCAGTTTTTAATACTGCATCCTCTGATGCAGATGCGGCAGCTTCTAATGCATCTTCTCCTTCAGATATTGCCTTGCTATCAACACGATCACCAGAAGACGGTACTTTTCCTGTCTCATTTCTAAAACGCGCTCCCTCTTTTGAACCCCCTGACGCTCTAAGACCTCCTGAATCATCACCTGTCTCAGATCCTGAATGCGCTTCATCTTTATCATCACGCTTACTACTAGATACCTTAGTACCTCTACCTTTATGTTTCTCTTTTGAAAGCCCCTTTACTTGAGAATAATTGCTACCTTCTCCTTCATGTACACTAGGTTCCGAAGATTCTTCTTTCACAAAATTGATTTCTGAAGAGCCATCTGCAATACCTATATCACTCAATAAATCTTCTATGCGATAATAATCCTCTACACTCACTCCTACAGCATTACCAGTATGTGATACTTCGACAGATCTGTCTCCTCCTTGCCCTACTTCAGGATCAGAAAATGCACTTCCTGATCCCTCTGAAATCTCCATATCTTCGTCATTAGTAACAGTACTCTCTTTTTTTAATGCATGCTTTACATCATCACTACTATCCGAAGAAGAATCGCTAGCACCTGATATCAGATCTGCTACTGAGCTTTCTTCTGCCTGTGAAACTATATCAGCTGCAGGATCTACTCCCCCTTCTTGATTTTCTGGCGATGCGCTTGCGGTATCAGCTACTTCATGCCCACCTACTGCTATGTCTTCAGGTAATGCACGATCGACTGTTCTTTCTCCTTCTTGGATCCTTTCTTCTGTAAGCGTTTGAGATCCTCCTTCACTCGGCCCAGAATCGCTAGCACCTGATATCAGATCTGCTACTGAGCTTTCTTCTGCCTGTGAAACTACTCTCTGATGCGCTGCTTCAGCACCACCAATCTCATCTCGCTCATCAACACTTCGCCTCTTTAGAGCACTGTCTCTTAACCTGTCAAAATCAACCCCTCCTCCAGACATTACAAAGTCTTGCAATTCCGGTATCTCAGATGAATTCGCGCGAGATAACCGCACGATCTCATCTCTTATTCTGTCAATATCTCTTTGTATACGCTCCCTTGCTGCATCGTCATTAGTTTGCCCACGCATCACCTCAAGCCCGTGCATTGCATCTACGGCATCCCAGAAATTACCACGATGAATATGTAAATTCCCACTATCGTCGAAGAGGTTTGCGTGATCTTCCTCATCCTTGCGCTTCTCAGCAGCATCAGGACGTCTGAAAGGATTTTTATCAGCTTCTTCACCCCTCTTGGGAACATATACTCCCGGCTTGTACTTATCCACACCAATAGTAAGCGTGCGTAAGTTCTGCATCACTTTTGCATGGTCTTGCCGAATATTGTCGAGTAATCCTCCGCTAGTGTTACCCATCATCTTTGCAAGAGAAAACTTCCCAACATACTGCAGAGCATCCAATGGAGAAAAGCCCAAATGCGCTCCAAGCCATGCCCTAGCATAATCAAATCTAGGAGAAATAGACTTCATGGAATACAAATCTGCCTCTGTGTGTGAGGACATCAGCGCTCCTGAAACATGACGCATTCCCTTCACCATTCCACCAATGGTGCCACCCACTATAGGCACTCTAGCAATCAACTTTTCAGGAGCTTCAGCTATCGCCGACCCAATACCTGCTATTTTCGCTCTGCTGAACAATCTTACAACGTCAATGCTCCTATCAACAGTTTCTATAACCCTCCCGAATACAGGTATTCCTGAGAATATCCTAGCAAACCCCTCATTATACATTGATGCGACAGTCCTGGACATCATACCACCACCAGATAGGAGAACCGCTATACTCTGTACAAAAGCACGCATCTGCCACACCAAAAATGCGATAAGTATCAACCCAAAGACTTCCGACCACATGACAATCCAGCCTTGCTTGATATTCTTGATGATGTTGTAGTCGTATTGGTCTTCCAAGTCCTTTAAAGGAGTACCTGAAAACGCATTGTTCGCAATGACTTCACCTATCAATATAGTAAGAAGCTGATTTTTAAAGGCTGGGTCACTCCAATTAGCTTGAGGATTTTCTTTTCGCTTCTTTGAAACCAAATCCTCGAATTTACTTAAATGCGCTTCAGTAACTGAAGCACTCAACTTTAGCCGCTTCAATTCCTTCTCTATTTTATTAACTATCCGCGCAATTGAGCTGCCCTTCTCTGACGCTACTAGCATATTCACAAGGACAGCCAAGTCATGAAATTTACGCCCTTGAGTGGTATCATCTCGCGGTACCACCCCACCAGGAACCGTCTTACTTTTAGTATCTGGATCCAAAAACGGATAGTCTACATATCGAAAATCTTCATCCTTATAATCTGGCGGTACTCTAATGACTGCACCACCCCCGGTAAAAGTATACCTAGCACTTGCGCCAGCTTCCGGATATGCTCGCTTCTCGGAGCCCCCCTTTCCAATTCTTATGGTGTCGTATTTCTGCCCCGGAGTCCACTCATAATACCCTCTATCAATGATAAGGGGAATGTTGATGCGTATCCACTCATTATAACACGCCGTAAAACCAAAAATCCTGTAATAATAGTGCATAATAAGCGTGCCAAACATCGCTATCAGCGTAAACATCAGAATGGCCTGCATAGAAAAGCTGATACACTGCGTCAGCCAACCATCAAATAAACTTTTAAACCTAGAAAACAATATCCCCACAAATAAAATAGGCATAAGGGATATGAGGAAAGTGACACCTACAAATGCTGTTAGATAAATAACAAAACCGTATAGACACAAACCTACATAAAAAAGTACCGCTATAATTATAATGAGCAGCGCAAATATAGATGACCAATCTGCTGTAATCAGAGCCCTAGCTTTAGCCTCCCATACAACTGTAGAAAATATTTTATCCCTTATCATTATGTCCATGAATGAAAACGGGTTGTTTTTATTGAACACTTTCTGTCCTAACGCATATTCATTCACTACTGCTATTATCTCATCAACACCTTCAAGGAATAGCCTCAGTAAATGGTTATAGAAAAAGTCCCAGCTACCCGGAGAAACTAACAGAAGAACAAGGACTACTTTCAGAAGCTTTGCAATCAGATCCGCAAGTGGTGCGCGTACCATACCAAATATGTACGTTAGGGCAGTCAGCACTATAGACAAGGTAATGAGCGCAAAAACGAAGTTTCTGTATTCTTTATCCTGAGAAATATTTTGAAATATCTTCTTCCCTGCCCTATCTAGCTCGTCCCTAACGAGTTTGCGTACAGATTCAAAAACATCAGTGTTTGTGCCTCTCACTACCCCCTTAGTAAACTCGAGACTGTAACCACCCGCATTGTCATAATAGTAATTATCTAGAATCTTAACATATACCTTCCAACCTCTTTCGGGATTTACTACCTGGCACTTCACGTCATAAATTCGTCCGCTAGACCGATAAATAGCCTCTCCTCCATCATGAGCAGATTCATATGCCAAATGTGTTGTAGGAGATTCGGGAAACTCTATAAGATCCAGTGTCGCATTAGGGTCCTGATCCTCTGGTTTTTTAAACAACAAATACGCTCCATACCCTTTTTCTAGCCAACATGGACGACCATATTGACCAGTGCCATCTTGATCCTGTGAAGGAATCGCATGACACTGCATATTGCAGCCCCCAACCTTCTTTTCATATTGCTGATAAGGACCACATATTCTGTCAACATCTACTACGGAATCATAAAATTCATCAGAAAGGTCTGTCGGCCGTGATATTCCAGCATTTACAGCCATTATCGGGCTATGCTTTTCACCATTCTTCGCCCAGGGAATCCAAGCACCCTCCACTTTTACTACTATCTCTTCACCATCAGTAACCAACCCCGTGTCCTGCCAACGCACAATCTGCTTCCGAGAACCCGGAACTGAGCCATTACCTAGTTCACCACTTTCAGCTTTAAAAGCATCAACGTTACTTTCACCATAGTAAGCAGAAACCGCAATTGTAGTGCTGCTATTGAAATTATCCGCTGATACGCACCTTGGAAATGGCACCTCATTCCCACACGAAGTCATGAAGAAACATGATATGACCAGTAATCTAAGGAAGTTGCTGCGAGTAAATCTAATCACCACCATTACCTCTCACAAGATAGGTCCTATTTATCATCCTTCCCATCTTTCAAATCATCCCTCACGGCACCACGGACCTTATCACCACTAACATCTGCAGAAGCATCAGAAACTTTGTCTACTCCTGCACCTATATCACCGTCCTCCAGCCTGTGTTCTCGGAAATTACCTCCGCTAGCATCCACATCTGCTTCATCACCGCTGATACCACTCCTTGCCGTAGGAGAACCAGAAACTCGATCAGCACCTTCGCCGACACCTCTATCCTCTGGCTGGTGTTCTCGGAAATTACCTCCCCTAGCATCCACATCTGCTTCATCACCGCTGATACCACTCCTTGCCGTAGGAGAACCAGAAACTCGATCAGCACCTTCGCTGACGCCTCTATCCTCTGGCTGGTGTTCTCGGAAATTACCTCCCCTAGCATCCACATCTGCTTCATCACCGCTGATACCACTCCTTGCCGTAGGAGAACCAGAAACTCGATCAGCACCTTCGCCGACACCTCTATCCTCTGGCTGGTGTTCTCGGAAATTACCTCCCCTAGCATCCACATCTGCTTCATCACCGCTGATACCACTCCTTGCCGTAGGAGAACCAGAAACTCGATCAGCACCTTCGCCGACACCTCCATCCCCTGGCCGATACTCTCTAAAAGCATTTACTCTATCATGTATGCCAAGGTCATCACTCAGCAAATCCTCTAACTGCGATCTATCAGCTTGCACACTGCCAGAAGATCTACCCCCAGGCCGCCTAATATCTCCACCACTGTCACCACCAGAAATGTTATCCTCACCACTTTCCCCTACGTTACTGCTGTCATTATCAGCAGAAGCACCTGGTCCCCCATCTGCATGCGCACCTATACCAGTTCCCCTAGTGTTACTCGCGCCTTGCACACTATCGGATCCCTCTTTACCTGGCGAATCAGAACCAGAATTACCATCAACTGGATCCTTTACCCCATCATGTCGAGGCTGCACAGAATCTTCAGCTTCAAAGCGAACTTTATCCGTACCCACAGGATCCATGGAAACAGCACTTCTAATAAGGTGCTGAGTAGCATCATCCAGACCAACAACACTCAGCATACTCTGTGTAGCCCCCACGGCAGCTGCTGTTACTCCTGACACACTACCTGATATTGAATGAGCCATAACTTCAGCAATATCTCCAAACTCTCTAGTAGCTTTACAAGCCAATATCAAAACCATGAGCATAGCCATACTGAACGGTAAGCCCATAAAGCCTATGTCACCCCTAGCTAAACCCTCACGTATTCTGTCATTTACAGGTAATTCAAACGCATACCCCATGGGAAGAAGGGCCGGAATAATACATATATCAGATTGACCAGGTGCAGCTTTGGAATCCTTAGATGAAATATTGAACCCCACCGCACATGACTCACATGCAGCAAAATCTGTCACTGCATGTAAACTTGTTATGATAACTTGATTCAGAAATGCCAACGCTGCGAATAGTATAATCGGCTGCAACATAAAATTCACAAGCATCTTTAGCCAGCCGTCGAACAAGCCTTTTGTTACTTGAAATAACAAAAATGTGATGAATATAGGAGCTAAAGTTAATAAAAATGCCAGCCCCACCATAATAAAAAGGTACAATATAATTGCTCTCATCATAGCCATAACGAAAGAGAACAATGCCCATATAACACCAATAAACGCTAACCATCCTACAGGCCCTGCCATAAACAGCGAGAGCATACGCAACCAAAATTCAGATGTAAGCATAATCCCTAGAGTGGAATCCAGAAATGCAAATGAGGAATCTCCTCCTAGATATCCATTGAATGCAGATATTATGTCCGGAATCCCCAGGATAAATATACTGAAACAGTGTTCAGTAAAAAACTTCCAACTACCCGGCGAAACTAAGGTAACAATAAGCGCTATCTTTGCTACCCTGACGAATATGTCATACTTCGTTACTTGGATAACACCTATGATATAGCCCAGCACCGAAAACATCAGATATAAAACCAGTAACGCGCGCACCGCAGACCAAAATGGCTTGGTTGACACCTGATTATTATATATCTGCTGCACTACCCCTGCTTTTCTCTGCTGCCCACCACCTTGTATTCCAATATACTCTGGGCTCATCACTCTACCAATGGCCTTCGAAGCTTCTATAGCTTTAGTATCGTACCCCATAGTTGGCAAATCCGTGCCGTATAGCACATGTAGAAGCACTCCTTGAAGAAAATTGAAGAATGAGGAAAAAATAGGCGTCCATTTCGGCACCCATAGATGCACTGCATAGTAATTATCTGTATTATTGGCCTGTTTCAGCTTCGCTTCATACCCAGGATCTACATCTACCCCAAAGTATATATAACCTTGACGCTTCTCTGTACCAGAGTTTATCTTATAACTCCAGTCCTTCTCTTCTGTGGCACTCTTTGATGAATTTAGCTTCTCAAAATCGAGTGCTATAGCATCTTTTTGCTGTCCAGGTAACGCAGTAGGAGGTGTATCTCCTATATACATGTAAAGCTTTTGACCGCTTGTAGCGTAACATGTTCTATGAACATTCAGTGCATAAAATCCCCGTACTGCAATATCCTCACCAGTACGTGCTACACTAATGCGGGATTCAGACGTAGTTTTGCCTGCACTAACAGGCGTAACTGCATATGCAATAGGATAACTTATAGTAGTGGTTCCCTCATCATGTGACAAAGGGACATATGTATTCCCAGCATCATTAGAAGATAAAAAACCACCACTGCCAAGAGACATGTTCTGTTTCCAGAAAAACCTTCTCTGCGCCAGCGCTGAAAGCAGAGAATTTTCATAGTAATTCTTAGCACGACTAACAGTTAACCCACTCTGTGAAGAGCTACCAGAAGCTGCATGACTCTCCCTTCTTTCTTTTACCTTTTTACCTAACTCACCAAGAGACGGCCAATACGCTAAATACAAGCGCCCAGAACCCGGAGCTATATAATCACTATCAAGCTTTAGACTTCCTTCCCCAAAAGTCAAACCTCCCTGACTAACTTTCAGAGACTTAATACCCTCCGGTAAATACTTACACTTTTCTTTATGCCCATCACAGTACTTCGCAACATCACTTGGAGAAATCTTCTTCCCATTTTCAATATTAACTATAACAGCAATGACACCTTCTGCCAGTTCATATGCTGTCTTCACACTAATAATTGAGTCTTTCTGCGCAACATTCTGACCAAAGTGCTGCCCAGTTAAGGATGCTACACTGCTTGTAAAAGCTTCCGGCGACATGTCACCTCTAATGTCTGGAATGTTGTAATTCTTCTTACTAGTGTCTTCCCCATCATCCTTAACATTAAATTGCATCTGAGTAGGACACACTACGTTGCCATCCATAACAGTCACTATGCTTCTAATACAGTCGTCATCAACCCGGTTACTCGGCTTGCATATGTACCCACAATGACAATTTAAGTCGTACTCTGTATACTCAGACAATAGCGCAGCAATTTTCTCCTTTTTTTCCCTCTGATTTTTGTCCTCCCCTGTTCCGGTAAATGCCTTACCATTTCCATAAGTATAAGAACGCTTATGTTTGTTATGGGCATTCCGATCCTTTAACTGATCTACTGAGTCAATATTTGATAGCCGCAGAGTAATATTGCTCCCCTTTAACAGTGCACAACTCTCCTGATCAAGCTTTGGAGACATGCTTATCTTTAGAGTACGTGCATCATGAATACGGCCATTAGTGATCACATTATTATAAGAAAAAGATAGTTCACCAGATACACTGCTATCCACAACTCCCATGTAACCAAGCGGGAATTGCATTCTGGGAGTCTGAATAATACTACCCCCCACCCTTGGGATCTGCACCACACTAGCTGGAAGCTCTTTACACTCTCCCTTCACATCCTTCACGTATAGCAAACCCTTTTTATCGCCTCTATCTCCTAACACTTCTGATACCGCACCAGAAAGACACAGGTCCTCTACTTCTACAGCTTTCTTGCAAGCGTCATCTCGAAAGATAACCTCGTTGTTGTGATAAATCACCGGGCTATACTCACTAGAAATTTCCTTACAATCCGGAAAATTCAGATCATAAAGCACCGCACTGAATCTAATCTGGTCCCCTTTTTGTACATCAATGTACGTGTCATAAAACTCAGTACTAGGAGTGCTAAGATGCTCCGGATACATCCTTATAGCTACAGGCTTCGCCTTTGTATCCAGAGGACATAAGTCTATCGTACGATCAACAGTAATTTTCAGTTCATCTTTTTCTCCAACACGATATCCAGAATGCACCCAATACGTAACAGGGCGCTTGTGATCTGCTCCATCAGGATAAACAGGAACCTGAACCTCTTGACTGGAGCTACTCACCCCTGCTCCAGGTTCAATACAGGTCCCCCCACAACTTGAGAGCACTACTACCGCTATAAAGAGTAATAACCTTGACAGCATATGATGCACTCCTTAAAAGCTAGCTGGCGGATCTTCGGGACGAATCACAGGCCTACGACGTACGCCTCCTGAATCCTGCTGCGCTCCTCCAAATCCGCGCATCATGCCCGAAAACGCACCCTCTTGTCTTCCAGCCCCAGGACCTCTACTGAAAAGCTCTGACTGATGCTGATGCTGTTCCAACATCTGCCCGGTATGCCTATCCAGACCAACAACACTCAATAACGATTGCGCTGCAGTCGTACCCACTTCAGAAAGATTTGTAAATGCTCCAAACATAATGCTACTCATCTCACCACTGTTAAGCACAAAATCCCTTGCCGCGTGGACCAAAGCCAGGAAGATCAAAATATTAAATATTGGTCCAGGTAACCCTATAAGCATCGCCTCCCCAGTGTTATGTATTTCCCTTATAGTATCAGTGATGGGAATCATAGGAATAATACCTATAGGTAACGGAAAACTTAGCAAACATAACGTAGTCAGCTTTAGATCTATGTTGAAAACGCATGTATCACAAACTTCAAAGTTAAGCATTGCGTATATTACCTCGTTAATTGCATGCACTAGCAGCGCAATACACGAAAAGATCAAAACTGGCTGCATAGCAGTCTGCAATAAAACTTTTATCCACATATCAAATATGTTTTTGGTACGTTTGAATAACACACATATCAAAAAGTACGGCGCTATACTGAGCAATAAAGCTATCGTCATTATAGACACTAGATATATAACCACAGCCTGAAACAAAAACTGAACCAAGACTATAATTCCCCAAAATATAAGAATTACAGATAACCACCCTATAGGCCCTGCAAATATAAGCGCTAATAACTGGATCCAGGTTTGCGTAACGCTAAACCTATATAGAATCCCATCCATGAATCCAAAATCCCCCCCCGAACCTATTCCCCCGGTCATAGCATCAATAAGAAACTTTGGCCCGTCTATAAAAATTCTCAATAGATGATCGTTGAAGAAGGTCCAACTATCAGGTCGCAGCACGTACATTACAGTAATAATCTTCGCAATTGTAATGAAAAGCTGAAATATCGATGCCTTAGAAAGGCCAAAACAAAAATACAGAGCGCTTACTATTACATACAAAACAAGTAACGCATTTACCATGCGCATAAACGGACCACTTTGACTGATGTGACGATATAAATTACGCACAACATTATTTGTTTCAGAAGAGCCATACAACGCCCCTCGTACCTTACCTTCTGTCCATGATACAATATGTCCGAATACCCTTGGAGGTATCTTAGTAGCTTTTGTATGGATTTCAAAATACCCAACATTGTTTTCGTATCCATCGCCATTATCGTAGATACCAAAGTACAAATCCCCTTTTTCGCTAACAGCATCTATGGAAAAGGACCCTGTATTTATGAAATCTATTTGCCGTGATCTGTTTTTAGGTCCTGGCTCAAAGGTAGGAGGGCCTTCGGAAAACACATAGTACAAGCTTTTTCCAATATGAGCGCTACAATCTTTTTTTACGCTAAGGGTGTAACTGCCTGCAATATTACCAGAAACTTCCTTAGGAACCTCAACTAAGAGAGAGATTTTATCCATCTTCTTCGAAGACGATTTAAGCGCTAATTCCCTAGAAGCAGCACCTACTTTATAAGCTCTATTTAGCACCAAGTACTCTTCTAACTGACCCAATGCCGTACCTGTAGCCTTGGTTTGCTCTTCCTTTGAATCCTCAAAATCACTCGCAAATTCCTTAGGAACCTGAGCCCTTCCCATTCCAGTAGGTAACTCTTGCTTTCCTAATGCACTCAGAGCAAAAGAACTTCCCTTCAGCTTCACGAATGGAATTACATCCCTTCTCTCTTCTCCTCGCACTTGTAATAGCTTATGGTAACCTTTGCATTCTTGACTCTCGTAGACACTGCCAGAACACAATTTCTTGCAATGCATGTTTAAAGAGTACGCATCCATCGAGGATTCAAACTTTTTACGTATCTCCCGTACCTTTACTCGAACTTCTGCTAACTTTTTATCACGCTTTTCCTTTTCAGCTGCAGGATCCTTTGTTTCCTCCGTAGAGTCTTTACTCGAGTTTTCCTTCTTTAGTAACTGATCAACATGCTCCTCTAAGTCAGCCTGATTAAAACACAACAGCTTACTCTGATCTTCGCTAAGCTTTTCCATTGAGCCAGGTTTAACAATACCACCACTTATGTGTAAGTACTCCGGTATACCATCTTCTATGTATGGCGCTGTTCCCTTATCAACTTTGTACCAACTATTGTAATAGCCTGATCCTCTTCCCAACTTGCTACTAAAATACAGAGAATGCTTACTCCCTATATCAGAAGATAAACATGCAGCAATGTCTGATACACGAATATCAGCCTTCCCATTTCTACATGTCTCATCGTCTATCGTAAAATTATTAACAGGATTGAGGAAAAATCTAATCTCCTCATCCGGCATAATCATTACAGGAAATATAAATGTAAATTCCTTCTGTTTGCCCGTCACAATTGGGTCACTATCGGCAATACGCAATTCCATCACGTCTATTTGCGCGTTTTCACAAAAATTTAAGTGATGGTGCTCTATTTGCAAATCTAACTTCTTACCAGATAACGGAAAATCTACTTTCGTCCAATATTTAGAGCTATCCTTTTGTCCATTCTCGCCAGAATTTGCAAACACAACACTTCTAACGGTGTCCTCGTAAACATTGGCCTGAGATATACAGCCGTGGTACCCACATCCCGTAAGAATAAACAACAGCATAAATATTATCGGAACAAACCTCGGCACTGCACACGCTCTCTATCTACATCAGCTCACGCATATTTCTTACGGCTAGAAATGTACTCGCAAACAAAACTATGAAGCCCTCATTAACTACCAACTGACTTCCCCACGACTCTCACTATATATACAGCTCAACACTCACGCTAACTCTGACCACCTTTTCCGGAATCTCCTCCACTGCTTCCCCCAGAAACCTTATCTGTACCTCCACTATCGGAGGAACCAACACCTTTTATGGCATCCCGTACCCTGGAGCCCAAATCTGCAAGTTTACCCGAAGCAGCTCCCCTCACTGCAGAAGCCATACCCGCTGCTTTATGAGCAATACTACGCGGGTTCATACCCCCACTACCTATAACACCAGCTCTCGGATCCCCAGCAAGCTCCCCAGCAATGTACGATATAGAACCTAAAAAGTGATAAAACAAAAATCCAATTAGTACGAATACACCCAATTTAGTCCATATCTGAGCAGTAGTAGCCATTTTAAATTCCGGTGCACTAACAGAAATACCAAACACCAACGGCCTACTAAAGAACTGCATTGTGTCAAATATGCACGCTAGATTTGTTTCATTTTCACGCCTCTTACATGCCTGCTTATCTACAAGCTCAAACCATATTTTCTGCCCTGCTTTGGGAGAACCAGCTACAGTACCGTCACTTCCCCCACGATGAAATTTTAAGTCACCAAAATACAGATTATCAAAAACAGCAAACATCAAAGAAAGAAACGCAAACAATATCACAGGATAGAGAGAATAGGTCATTAACTGCCTAGTCCACCCATCAAAAAACCCCTTTGTAGCCTGAAATAAAGACATTGGGATCATAAGCGGAGAGATTATCGTGAGCACAGTCAATGCTATCAGCGACAACAAGAAAACATATACCGTCCATATAATCGTAAGTACCAGCATAATGACGGCGAAAAACGCCACTAAGCATACTATGACTTTCGCATTAATTAATATAGCTGGTATTAATAGCCCCGCTGTTAACAATACAGTCAACAGAATACCCGTCCCTGTACCCCCTGTTAATTGACTACCTAGATAGAACATCATACGACAGTCCAGCCTATCCCATGGCATGAGATATAAGTACTTTGGATCATAATCCGATGCTTGAAAGTCACAAATTCCCGTTTCACCTCCAGCTGCACGTAGCACAATATCTGAAAGTCCTATGGAAAGCTTAGTCAAATATTCGTAAGCAAGGGACATAGCATCACCTTGGGTAAAATAAATCACCAGAGCAAACTTTATAACAGTCATATAAAGTTCCCCGGCACTTTGCACCCCACCCAAAACTGCCTTTATTGAAAATAGTATCAGCGCAAGTATCAAGGCAGCCATCACAGCCTTCTTAAGCTTTTCCTGGGCAACCTTTAAAAATCCAGGATTTACTGAATGCAGCGCTTTCGCGCGTCCCGTACAACCTGCAGGAGGATCTAGCAGATTTTTCAGAGAATCAACTATGCATCCCACAACCACCGACGTTATAGGGAAAATAGACCTGGAATTTAAATTTGCCACACCTTTACAAGTCTCGGCAACATAACAGCTATAACATCCACTATTGTCGTAGCTAATAACATTACTTCCATCGGCGCCCTTAGCCTCCCTTCGCACAGACTTAGCACACATAGGTGCCGGAGGTGAATTAGGACGCATCTGACACCCGATCTCTGGCTTAGCCAAAAATGGCACACCACTTAGTTTAACAGCATCAACACAAAGCTTCGCACCCCTTTCTACAGCTCTAAAAGTCGCATCATGCAGTCGAACCTCCTCACCAGCTTTTAGAGCTTTACACTGAATCGTATACGCAAACTCAGACCAAGCTCCCGACACAGCAAGCTTTGTAGTATGCATATGCTTATCACCAAATGTGGCTTCCCTAGGGTACTTACTCCTCTTCAAAACTTCTTTAGGTTCTTCACCTCCAAGTCCTAGGCGCGCCGCAACATAAGGCGATATATATACCGTGCCCAAAGGATGACGATAACAAACTTCTATGTAGCGTGAACTCGATACTCGATTCTTAGGCCACGCATAGTCATTCACCTTCTTAAACTTCTTACTCGGACATGTAGGCTCTGCCTTCTGAGCATCTTCTAAACTCTTACTTTCTGCTAAACAGGCATAATAATCAGCCATATAAGCAAATTCTTTGTTACAATCCCCTTCGTATTTTCCTTTAATTTCTGTCGCAGCTACTGGTTCAGCGCACTCCTTATAATCACCCTCCTGAGGTACAGCACCATCTGCGCGTGAAACATCATCAGCACTTTCAAAGCGCAACACAGGATGACGAACAAAACTCCAATTACATGCAAAATACGGTGTTGACGCAGCAATACCAGCTGAGATTGTTGCAATGGAAGCAGCTATCATTGCAAAACCAAGAGGCCTAAATCCAACAATCGGAACATATAGAAAACCCACTCCGGTAACACCACTACCAAGCGCTGCAACTATTCCCATGCCACCTATCTTTGCAAGCTCCTCCACAGCACCACAACGCGGATTAGTCGCCTCCGCGTGTCTATAATGCACCAAGTTGTTCTCTTCCTCTTTTGCTGCACTACCAGTAGTATCTCCCGCCGCGTATGACATTAAAGGAACTGTAACAACAAGAAACATCAAAAATACCAATGCCCTTGCTACCCTATGCATTTTTCACCCTTTGATAAAAAATAGGCAACCACACATTTGGATCATCCCCTACTTCTTCCATAATTTCACGAAGTATGGCAACGGTCTCGGCTCTACCTGACAAAACATTTATCGTGTCATCGAGCCCTCGTAGATCTATCCTGGCCACAACAGCACTGACCCCCTGCTTGACTAGGAAAAACCTAGTGCCAGGATCTGTATATTTTATTAAAGAATACTCCCGTTCAGTCAGCATAAAAACATCTCTGTAAGCACTAGTAGCCTTAAGATTAGGCAAAAATATCTGAGTGGCAGTCTGCTGAACTAAGGTATCACTTATCTGACTTTTACTAGCATCCTCAACACTCTG
>NZ_JAHLEX010000060.1 GCF_023476575.1 Anaplasma phagocytophilum
ATTCAAAGTTGCCTGACTATAATCCCGAATACCCAAACATATACCTTGATTCAGATAGACTCCCTTAACCTCCACCCTGTTTATCCAATGTCATTAGAGCCTGAGATTACCTAATGCCAGGGTATAGCCTTTTGATGGATTTTCTAGTTAAGGCTGCTCACACATTTAAAAACATCATATCCTGTCCTGATGCTACTGCTGTGTGCCGTACTCTTCATTTATATTCAGTCTTACTTTTTGAAACGCGCTAGAAGATGCACCGCTAGATTTGTACACTGCCTGCATTACCGTTGTCTTGCATTTATAAAGTCCTTAAAAATTTGTTATGATGCGCAACTACTTCCTCGTAATGATAAGGTGTAATTTTTTCTAAAATTGCTGTTGATTTCTACGAAGATTATCGAGTTTCTTGCTGTATAGCGTGGATCATAACTCATATCTTGAGGTACCAGCTAAGAAGGGTCGCATGATTGGATTGACCTTTATCTACCGTGATTGCGTCGCTTACCGGAGCCGTTGCTACCCTCCTTGCGAAGGTACTCAAATGCTTATACAATGCGTTCTGCAGCTCTTTATTAACTCTTGTCTGTAAGGATTATACAATGTCAAGTAAGCACTTCTGTGTTACCACTCCCATATATTATGTGAACGATGTTCCTCACATTGGACACTTTTATACCACGCTTATATCAGATGTTCTTGCAAGGTTTAAGCGTCTAGATGGTGATAATGTAAAGTTTACTACCGGAACAGATGAGCACGGCCAGAAAATAGAGGAAACTGCCCGTAAACGTGGTACTCCAGTATTACAGTTTGTTGACGAGGTTAGTGAGTCGTTTAGGGAATTAGTCCACAAGTCTGGTTTTTGTGCTGATGACTTTATTCGTACCACGGAAAGTAGACATAAAGATGCCGTAATAGCGTTATGGGATCGCTTGTATAGTGGGGGGCAGATATATAAAGGGTGTTATGCCGGTTTCTATTCGGTCCGTGATGAGACTTTTTATCAAGAGCGTGATTTAATTGATGGTAAAGCTCCAACAGGAGCGGAAGTTACGTGGTTAGAAGAACCAGGGTATTTTTTTAAGTTATCAGAATGGCAGGAAGCTCTGCTTCAGTTATATCAGGATAATCCTCGTTTTGTTGTGCCAGAAGGGAAGCTTAGCGAGGTCACAAGCTTTGTGAAGTCGGGATTGAGAGATTTGTCAGTTTCACGTTCAAAAGCACACCTTTCTTGGGGTATAGGTGTTCCAGGTGATCCAGAGCATTTGATTTATGTATGGATAGATGCCCTTTCTAATTACTTGGCATTAACGGGGTTTCCTAACGAGGATTCTGAGGACTATAACAACTTTTGGCGTGGTGAGAATGCCCATGTAATGCATGTCGTGGGTAAGGATATACTGAAATTTCATGCGGTTTACTGGCCTGCGTTGTTGATGGCTGCAGGGTTACCATTGCCTAAGCAGGTTGTAGCGCATGGTTGGTGGTTGAATGAAGGTCAGAAGATTTCCAAATCGTTGGGGAATGTGATATGTCCACTTACGATAATAAGTGAGTATGGCTTGGATAACGTACGCTACTTTCTGCTTAGTGAGACTCCCATAGGGAATGATGCTAGCTTTAGCGCTAAGAGGCTAAAGGAGCGTGTAAACTGTGATTTGGCTAATAATGTTGGTAATTTGGTCCAAAGAACTGTCACGTTGGTGCATAAGTGGTGTGGAGGCAAAATTCCTTCTGTAGATATGGAGCTCATGTGTGGTGATGAGACCCTTCCCGATTATCAGGGGATTTTGGAACAATATCGGGTCTATGTGGAGGAGTGTCGCTTCTTTGAGGCTCTAAAATTTATAATAGGTTTATCTTCTATAGCGAATGAGTATATAGCTGTAAAGGCGCCTTGGAAGCTATTTAAGGAAGATACTGCCTTAGCGGAAGCTGTACTGTTCAAATTGTTAGAATACATAAAGTGTATAGGGTTGATGTTACAGCCATTTCTTCCTGTGATATCTGAGAAGCTGTTAGAGCAAATTGCTGTACCTGTTGAAAAGAGAAAGTTTGAGCATATTGCAGCACTATGTACGGGTAGGGTACTCCCGAAAGCAGTACCTATATTCTCCAAGTTTGATATGGATGATGTATAGTGCTACAAGTATATCAGCATAACTGAAGAGCATTGTGCGTATGTAAGATGTATGCTTCTTCTCCCTTGGCGTATGCATGAGTCAGACAGTAGACGTAATAGCGCTGAGGGAAGACTTGAAGAGTAAGGTGGTTGTAGTCAAAAATTTCTGAAGAGAGAAATATCAGATAGGTGTCTTGATGTAGCTTGTTGATTACATGGAAAATGTACAACTCATGGTGTTTGCCTGCATTTTACGGATATGTACCACATGCCGCTTTTCAATCTGTCACTCAGGAAGTTGTAGTTCTTTGTGTATGAGTACGCATTCTTCAAAAGAATAATCACAGTTCTGATCATAAACGGTGAGAGCCGAGAGAGGGGGAGTCATTAGTATTTGTGGTATCGCAGATATACTTTCAATGTTTCTGTCTTTAGTTAAGTCCACAATAGGTATGATAATTCACAGTGTTGTGTCCTGTGTGTAGTGTGATCCAGCCCTCTTCAGGTTTATATTATGTGCGAGATAGTGCCTTAGCAGTACGTATGCTGCATTACTTTCTTGTCGAGGCAAATGTTGAGTTCCTCTTTCATATACGGCAGAATTGTGTAATGTTTTTAGGTCCGAAGACTTAGCACTGCCGTGATATTGATACAATTTTTGTATATAGAGTATATACACTGCGTGTGCACTGTTGACGTATGAGAAGGAGTGGGATCTAAAAACATTATTAGAGAAATGAAGCATATACAGTATATCTACTAGCTAAGGAGTTGGCTTATGATGTAGTTACTGATCAGACTGACAAGCTTACTGCTGCTCTTGCCAAAATAAACGGTAAGGACATTGTTCACTTTGCTAAGGCTGTTGAAATCTCTTACCCTAACATCGATACCAAGGTTTGTAGTGGAACTCATGCGAAGGGCAGTGCGGATGGGAGTCCGACAGATTTTGCGGCAGAAGCTGCAAATGGAAAAACAGCGCAGTGTAGCGGATTGAGTGCGGCTGCTCCGGACAAACCGTTTAGTAAGTTTGTCGAGGCTGTGAAACTTATAGAAGGTAAGAATTGGCCTACGGGTAGGGTATACAGTGGTAGTGCTGCTAAAGATGGTACCCCTAATGGGAACGCCATAGCCGTAGCTAAAGACCTAGTAAAGGAACTCATTCCTGAAGAAAAAACAATAGTGGCTGGGTTACTTGCTAAAACTATTGAAGGTGGTGAAGTTGTTGAGATATGAGTTATCTTTCCGTTTCAGGCATGGTTACTTGAGAGTGGTTTTGTATCTTGAGACTGGTTATCTAGGAATCTATTATTAGATATGTATTGTAGAAAGATATTACTAAGGTTGTTGAGATTATGGCGGTTTCTTCTACCTCAGTTATGGTCAATGCTTGTAAGGTTACGTTGATCAATCTGTCCATCATACAGGCCATATTACGAAGTTTCTCTAGCAGAATTGTCTAATGTACGACGAACCGTGTTAAGAAAAAGTGACGGGGTTTTAACAGTATCTGCAGCATATATAAGCCTGTCTGAAGCAGTGGTGTAATCTGTCATAAAACCGCTAGGATCATTCTTCTAATACCTATCTGGTTCATAAAGGAAATTAGTACATATGTGACGGCAAGAGGTTG
This sequence comes from Anaplasma phagocytophilum, assembly GCF_023476575.1. Taxonomy (GTDB): domain Bacteria; phylum Pseudomonadota; class Alphaproteobacteria; order Rickettsiales; family Anaplasmataceae; genus Anaplasma; species Anaplasma phagocytophilum_A. The sequence goes on from NZ_JAHLEX010000060.1 coordinate 3,759, forward strand.
GATGTATCACATTAAAATGTGTTGACGTTAGACCTTCCAAGCACTGTAAAGTGTGGCGATTCCACCGCATACGTTCTTATGTGTGATTTTGAAAAACCCAGCGTCTGTAACTTCGGAAGAGAACTGTTTCTGTGCGGGAAAAGCTCTAATGCTTTCAACTAAGTAGGAATATGCATCTATATCACCGGCTACTATTTTGCCAATTTTCGGTATTACAAAGAAAGAATACAGGTCATAAGCTGTTTTGAACGCACTGTCTTCAAGTATGGGGGAAAACTCCAAGCACAAGAATCTACCGCACGGCTTCAGTACCCTATATGCCTCCTTTAGAGCAGCTCGTCTATCGAGTATATTCCTTATACCAAAGGCTATTGTGTAGTAGTCAAACACATTATCAGGAAAGGGCAAGCACTCGCCACTGGCACATACCCATTTTATAGAAACTTGCCCGCAGTCGATAGACTTCTTTCTCCCTACATTGAGCATTTCCCGATTGATATCACATACTGTAATGTTTAAACCTCCACGTTGCCGCAGAGCACGTAGGGCTATATCTCCTGTGCCACCTGCTACATCTAATAATGTTCCAGAGTGCTTCACTATTCTGCTGCACAACTCACGCTTCCATAACCTATGTAGGCCAAAACTCATGATGTCATTCATCACATCATAACGCGATGCCACAGAAGAAAAAACCCTATTTACCTCAGCTTGCGTAGCCATTCTTACTACAGTATAAACTTGGAAAGATCTAATTGCTTTGAAATATCCTCTAGCCTTTCTCGTACATGCTTTTCGTCTATCACGAAGGTTTGGCCACTGTTTTCAGAAGCATTGTAGCTGATATCTTCCATTAGCTTTTCCATGATGGTATGCAGCCTTCTTGCACCGATGTTTTCCACTTCTCGATTTACAGTTGAAGCTATTTCAGCAATGGCAAATATGCCATCCTCAGTGAATTCTACCGTAACACCTTCGGTTTCCAGCAACGCACGATACTGTTTCAGCAGATTAGCCTCTGGCTCTGTTAGAATACGAACTAGGTCATCTCTGCTTAAAGGCTGAAGCTCTACTCTAATAGGCAAACGACCTTGAAGCTCTGGCAGTAGGTCTGAAGGCTTTGCTAGATGGAACGCACCGGAAGCTATAAATAGGACATGGTCAGTAGTTACGGTACCATACTTAGTACTTACACTTGTTCCTTCTAGCAATGGCAGAAGATCACGCTGCACACCTTCTCTATTTACTTCACCGCGCACCTCTGTTCTTGCAGCAATTTTATCAATTTCATCTAAGAATACGATTCCCTCGTTGCTTGCTATGTGCAATGCTTCGCGTACTATCTTATCTTCGTCGATCAGCTTCTCGGTTTCTTCATCCAGCAGAATTTCACGAGCCTCTTTTACAGTAGTACTAATGGTTCTTGAGAGTTTATTTCCTCCTAGAACCTTCTGCACTATCTCATTTATATTCATAATGCCAACCTGTCCGCCTGGCATACCCGGAACCTCAAACGAAGGGGGCATACTCTTTCGGTTGTCTTTAACATTGATAGATATTTCAGAGTTTTCGTACTCTCCCGCGCGGAGTTTATGCCGGAAGGCATTCTTGGTGTCTTCCGATGCATCAGCTCCTACAAGGCAGTTAAGGATAATATCCTCAGCAGACTTTCGCGCTTGCTTTCTGACAATCTTTCTATACTTCTCCTTAACTAATAACACTGCTCGATCTACTAGATCACGCATTATGGAATCAACATCACGGCCTACGTAACCTATTTCGGTAAATTTGGTAGCTTCCACCTTTATAAATGGGGCTTGAGCTAGTTTGGCCAAACGACGAGCTATTTCTGTTTTTCCAACCCCAGTATGCCCTATCATCAGTATATTTTTCGGGATGATTTCATCTCTTAAGGGTTGAGGAACGCGATTGCGACGCCAACGACTCCTCAATGCATTAGCAACTGCACGCTTCGCTTCAGTTTGCCCTACTATGAACCTATCCAGTTCTTTTGTGATCTGCTTCGGAGATAGGTCACGAATTTCACATTCATCATCCTCTTCGGGGAATTCTTCCACATCATCACCACAATCCTGATCTAGTGTCATTTCTTCTTCCTGAATATTTCCAGAAACTAAATCACCACCTTCAGATGGTGCATTGCAAGAAAGCACACCTAACTCACGTGAGTACATAATATCAACCCTCTATCTTTTCCATAACAATGTTGTTGTTAGTGTATATGCAAATTTCTGCAGCAATTGCCATGGATTTTGCAACTATATATTCCAAAGGCATATTAGGCGCAAATTCATCTTGCGCTGCGCACAATGCCCTAGCAGCTGCTAGGGCGAGGTTACCCCCTGATCCAATTGCAGCTATGCCATTTTCTGGTTCCAAGACGTCCCCACCGCCGGAGATAACCAAAGATACTGACTTATCAGCAACGATCATCATTGCTTCCAAGCGCCTTAGGTATTTGTCTTGACGCCAGTCCTTAGCCAACTCTACACATGCACGCATTAACTGACCAGGGTGTTTTTCTAGCTTACCTTCTAGTCTTTCAAATAGAGTAAATGCATCAGCAGTTGCGCCAGCGAAACCAGTGATGACTGTGTTGGAAGCTAGACGTTTTATCTTTCTTGCAGAAGTTTTCATGATTGCAGATCCCAAAGTCACCTGACCATCGCCTGCTACTATTACACTGTTCCCCCTTCTTATCGACAAGATTGTAGTACCGTACATCTTGCGGTCGTCTGTGTGATCCATCTGTTATCTCCTTGGCTATATTGTGTCCAACTTGAAGTGAAAATTCGCGCTAATTCAAGCGAATAATTATCATAGACTCACTGATATTGCACTTCATTAAAAAAACCATGTATTAAACTGACTTGCAGGTTATTGTTTAGTGTTGTTTAAGTCTATTCCCCGCTAACTTCTACATGTTTGCACCGTGCCTTGTAATATTGCAACGTAAATCTGCCATCAAGGCGATGTCTTGATGGAGACAGGATGTAATAAATTCAGCAGCTTAGGTGAGTTGAAACTTGCAGATTCTTGCGAAAAAAAACTAGGTAATCTCATACACAGACATTAGCTCTTAGAGTGCTATTGCAATAGCAGCCGTGTTGGAGTGTGTCATATGTTGAATTTTCACTACACATTCATAAAACGTATGACGTAGGTATTTTGATTTCTACACTAGCTTTTGCACAAGTTATCTGGTATATTAAGGCTAGGTTATGTGTTCCAACAGTAGGCATCTGTAAACCTTGCTCCCATGCTTTGGTGTGACATTATGCTCATCAAGTAGTTGTGCGTTGTAGATCGTGCGCCCTGTAAATTGTGGGTGTTGCTTGTATAATTTGGCATAAAAATGTACTTGTGTGTTGTGGAGTTATGGTATAGATTCCGCGTGCTCGGAGTTCGTTCGGGGTTTTCCTTGGGGGGTTTATTTTTTCCTTACGGTGATGTGGCGCTTGTGAGTTTTGTGGATGGTATAGGCTCTGTTGCGCCAAGTGTTGAGGACGTGGATCTTCAGTAGTGTGGTTTTGTGGATAGGCGCTTTGTTTCCCGTAAGTTTGTGATGTTCGTACTTTGCCTTTGTTATGAGCAAGGTTAGTGATGTCGCTGCTATTGGGGATTAGGGGGTTGTACTTTTTAGGTTTAGTGAAGAGAGTTGGTATGTCAGAAGGTGTCATGGAAAGAGAAGAGTCTGTAGTAGCAGAAGAGGCGACAGGGAGTGGCAGCGAAGAAGGAAGAATCCTGAACCTATGTGAGCTGAAGAGAAAAAGCACAGGGGAGCTACTGGCAATAGCAGAAGAGCTAGGAGTAGTCAGTAA
>NZ_JAHLEX010000061.1 GCF_023476575.1 Anaplasma phagocytophilum
TGTTCTACTTCCAGCACCGCCATCGCCACCATATGGACTTAAGTCTCTATCTCTTGAAACAGGTATAGGTCTTTGTTCTCCATCAGCAATCTCACGTATCTGTATTTGTGGCCTCTCTGGAGTATAAGGAAAAGGGTCGTTGTGGTATACCTCTGCTTCTACCTTAATTATCTGTCTTATCCCTGCTCTTGGAGATGGATAATAATCATCTTCATCATCTGTACTAGATATAGAAGATGTTCTGTTACTAGGAGTGTGACTAGGCAACGCAGTATCGTCGCTACCTGGAATGGAGGTATATGGTACTGAATCATCTAGAGCAGCAGCTTCTAGCTCTCTTCGTTCACCGTTACCCGGTGATGAAGATCTATCTAGGCCATGTTCGCGATTATCAGGATCTCTGTCAAGATCAGGTGTTTGTTCTGAAACCGCAGACGTTTCAATTCCTTGATTAGCTTCGCGCCAACGGCCCCTTTGTAAGGCTTCAGCAAGTGGATAGCCTCCTATATAAACTTGGCAATTATTAAAATTGAGCTTTTCACCTTTTGCACCACATTCCCGTACGTTCTCATCATTTACTTTTACGGTACCATCTGCAAGTACATCTACTTGAACCTTTTGAGTTTTTCCTTCGGAGGGTTTCCAAGATAACTCTAGTTTTATAGTACCCTTTTGTACTGTATAGTTTCGCTTGTTACCAACTTTTTCAACAGAGCCTAAATCTTTTCCGTCACCGAAATCAAAATTGGCTGAACTTAACGCATTTTCTCTAAAGACTTTACTATGTAATAATTTACTGCTCGTAAGTACTCCACCAGCACCTATTTTTACAGCAACTTTGGAACCAGAAAGATCACAAAAAGATAATGTAGATTTTTCAATACCAGAAGGCCACGTGATATTGCTATCTATTTTCTTTTTTACATCTTCTTTTAGATCGTGATATTGCAAATGAGCTTGAGCTACAAGATCTACACAGCTATCTTCCTTCTTCTTTTTAAGAGAGAAGATTGATCTTTGAACAGGCGATGGTAAGTGTTCTATGCTTTTCGCAATATCACAGACAGTGAACCCCTCCTTGTTTTTTAAATGAAGCGGCGCACCATGCGAAACCAAGGTCTTTAAAGTTTCTATATGCCCTGGTTTGATATTGTTATTACCCTTATTACGCAACATGTGTATAAGAAGCGCATGGAGGGGTGTATTACCGTCTTTATCAAGTAAATTGATGTTTCCGCCTGTGACCATAACAGACAGAAATGCATCGTGATCTCCAGATACTGCAGCATTATGGATACGTGATTGACCACGGTAATCACTGTCCCCTATGGGAAATACAGAGTAATTTCTACAAATGTGATTTTGCAAAGAAGCTTGATTTGCAGATCTAGCTAAAATTGTATTTAGGTCAGAATGTTCAGAAACTTTTTCAGGAGTAAGCTTAGTCTCCAACGTCCGGAATATATCAAATGATGGAGAGACACCTGCTAGTAATTCAATGAAGTTTTCACCATTGTAATTTTTATGCTTTAAGAAAACTTCTTCAAAAAGATCCCTATGTTGTTTTTCAAGAGCTGATGCAACATCTGAACATACTTCTAGTAAAGCAGCGGCGCGCTGTTGACCAATTTCTGAGCTTCCTACTTCTGTAACTAAAGCTTGAAGGGCGCTTTGTAACGGATTGTTACCTTGATAATCAACATTTTTTAAAGTATTTCTAAGAGTATTATCTCTGAGAAATGCAGCTATAGCACGCTGAGCATTCTCACTTATACCATTAGTTTCAGTGTTCTTATCCAGCAATATATTTGAGAGGAGGGCTGCAAATGGATTTGCTGCATTACGTGCATAATTAGGGTAGACTCTCGTAAGCGTTGATAAATGCTGGACTGCATTAGGAGAAGCCTCTTCTGTGACTTTGTTAAGGGCGTCCGAAAATTTTTCTCCTATTCCAACGTCTCTACGTTCTGCCCTATCAGCAATAGCGCGTAGCTCAGCTCCTGCCATCCCGCTTATGTTTCTTAGAACATATTGTGCTTTTATGCCACCATCAGATCGAGCGCTACATCCAGATTTATCCAGTAAGTTCTTATACAACTTTAAGAACTCTTTATCCTGCAATATCCTAGGATTTTCCAGCATCTTACCAAGTTGTATAACAAGATTATCACCGTTCTGATTGGTAACGTTTAGGGGTAATTCTTCAGCTCGGTACTTTAAAATCTCCTTGATAAAAGGTATGTTTTCACGTTCAATAGCAGCATCTAGAGGAGAAAAACCATAATCAGGGCTGCGAGAAGTAAATACTTCTATAGGAACATAACGCAATGTATCTCTATCCTGCCCAGATAAATCCTCTTGATTACACATAGAGAATAGCTCTTTCTGCTGCTCTAAAAGCAAGTGCCTACCCTTACTCATATAACGAACAGCGCCAGTTATAGGATTAATCTCCGTAAATGATCTTTCAGATATGCGCTCCAAAGCACGAGGTAGCTGTTTTTTGTTACTCTTCTGAGAACTACTTGTGATTTTACGTAACTGACTCAATGCATGCTCAGCTGCAGTTATGGAATCATCACGAAAGTATTCATCGAGAAAGTCACTAAGAACGTTATCGGGACGATTATTATCAATTCTATTTAGCTCATTCTTGATAAACTCATCACGTTTTTTGCTGTTCTTAGCATATTTACTTAGATTTGCATCTAAGACCACTCTATCAGCGCTTCTACCTTCCGTATCACCAGTTGCAGATGCAATAATGCGTTCAAGCATTGCTACGGTACGCTCTGGATGTACACAAGAAGCAGCATAAGATAGAAGGCCTTTTCCTCCTTTATCTTTCGTATTTAGTTCTGGGTTTTCTCTTGTCAGTTTTTCAAAAATAAATTCTCCATCAGCAGGACTGAGCATGCCGCTCCTAGCCGTAAGATGAGCAATGTTCTGCCCATTAGGAGTTAATAGATTCTTATCCCCTCCTAAAGTCAGTAATGCATCCAGAATATCATGAGAGCCATGCATGGCTGCTAAGTGTAATAAGGAATAGCCATTTTCTACTCTATTTATTTCATTAGCCACTTGACGTTCAATTTTCTCAACTTCAGAAGAATCTTGCTGTTGGAATAGTTGATCTCGGTGAGCAAGATAGTGTTTTAAAAGAGCAGATGTGACTAGATAGTTCTTAGAAGAAGATAATGATTCACGCAGAAGGCTAGGCGATGCATCAGACTGCTCAAACAACTTGCTAGCTGAGCTACGAAGATGCCCGTCCAGATTTGTGAGTTGCGTTGAATCTAATTCTAGATCAGCACCTCTTGTAACGAGAATTCTAGTAACGGTATGGGAAAAATTATCCCAATCTTCTGGAGAAATTAACTGATCTGTTCTAATGCCAGCAACACCTCTAGCTGCTGTTGCTTCAGATAAAGCAAAATCTATAGTTTGCTCTGCTAAGTACTTGATCAATTCTGAATGTTTTTTAGAATGAGCACATTTTTTAACGGCAAAATCATATGGTAGTAGATTAGAATCACCCCCAGTTTCAGCAGTACTTGCCTGAGATTTAGCTATTAGAGTAGGATCCATCGTTATTAGATCTTTTACTCTAGTTAAATCGCCGGACAATATTGCAGAATGCAATGTTGCCTCGCTCAAAATAGTAGGGAGATCTGTATCAGCACACCAAGCTATATAGAAGTCCCTGGACTTTTTCATCTTACTTTGAGACTCCACCAAAGCCTTCTTAAGGTCTTGGTCTATATTTTCCAATTCTGCAGGTGTACTATTCTCTAAACAGTATAATAAGAGATTATCTTTCCCGTCTTTGATTAACGCAGACTTGTCTAAGCGTTGTGCAATTTCTTGATACGGTATGTGTTTGATAAGCTCCACATTATCGTGCTGCAAAGCCCAGTTTAAGAAAAATTCATTCTTCAGGGGATCCTGAGCGCGCGACAATTCAATGAGGTTAGAATATACCTTAGGGTGGTATGCGTTATTTGCCACTAAATATGCTAATGCTTGCTGAGATAGTTGAGAAATTTTTGTAGGTAAGTCTTCATCAACAGAAGAACTTTCAATTCTTTCATTTATTTTTCTCAAAAGCAAAGGCGCAATATCAGGGTTTTTGCTTTTACAAGCATCTCTCAATAGAGATAATTCATATTTTCTATTTCCTAGTACCTGCAGCTGCTTAGGTGGTGCCTTGCCCTTCTTCTTTCCTACTGCTAATAATGAACTGTTATGCCGATTTGCAGTATCAAATATCCACCCTAACAGTAGGGTATTACCACTTTCTATTGCTGTTTGAACAATGTTCTCACTTCCAATTAATCTTTCTATTTCAGATTCCTTCAGAGAGCTATTGATAAATGACAGCAAAGCACTTGTATGCTGATCTCCACTTGTCAGTGCTAAGTCAAGCGGTGTCTGATTTTGTGCATTTTTTTCTAAAAGTGCTTTCAATACGTTTTTAGAATATACCGAACTCTTACTCGATGAAGATGCTGAGGGCAAAACACGCAATAGGTCAAGCTGAGACGAGCCTATTATCGTATGCAGAAGATTTTCCTTATCGTATCCCTTCCTTACACTTATTTCTTCAGCAGAGCATTTCTCCAGTAAGTGTCTTGCCATGCTGTTATTTCCAGTTTTGACAGCGCATTGCAAGGCTGTACCGTGCGAAGAAGCACTATATCCAGGATGCTTATTACTACCTGCCCAAAAGCTGCACTTATCACTATATCTTTTAAGCAGAGCATCATACTGCTCTGGTGTTCCTAATATAGCAGCTAATGTGAATACATTATGCCCTGATCCAGATTTGTGAGACGTTTTACGAAAATCTCTCTCATTGTTAAGAGAATCAAGGACTTTGTCTTTGAATTCAGTTGCATCGTCCACAGTGTTCTTTATCGATGACGCAAGGCATTTTAATGATCCAAAATCCTTCAGTGCCTTAGTAGTAGTAGATCCCGTTACACCAAGTTTATGAGATTTTTTCTCACCTATTTGTTTAGGAGTAGATGGTTGCTTATATTTCTCAGCAGCAGTGGCAGATTTCTCTGATGCATAATGATATTTTAAAAAAGATAACGTACTTATCTCAGGGTAGGCTTTCTCTAGCGACTGGATAAGAAGTTTTCTATCGGTTGGGTGGGAATTGCTTAATATTCGCTTAGCATCGCTGTGAGGAATTTTTCTCTTTGAAGATAGATACTCACTTATCATTTGAGCAGCATCTTTCGCAGATACTTTAGATACTTCTTCAATACTAGATATTGTATTACATGACTGATGTATAGGATTTTTACTGATTTCCCTTTCTAAAACTTTTTTATGTTGATCGATCAAAAGACGCACTATAGGCGTATGTCCAGAATCTGCAGCAACTTCTAAGATGCTCTTACTAGTTGATTGATCTACCGCATATAATACGTGAGGTAGCGCATTTACGATACTTTCAACTTTTGCGTAATTACCTTCTCTTGCATGCTTTATTCCTACATGCGACATTTCTGTCTTTAAAGCGGTCCTTCCATGGAACGGTATATTTGGTCCAGGATATATATTGTTACGCATGGCAGAAGTAAGCAGACTATTAATCTTGTCACTAGGACACGAATCGCACATCTTTTCTATGATAGAGGTGCCACTACGATCCCTCTCAGCGAGTTTCAAGCATGCTTCTTCAAGCGCAGCACAACTACTTTTGTCTAAAATCAACTCGAGGGAGTCAGCTTGTGTTTTTTCATTAATTAAACCCAGAACCTGGCGGGCTTCAAGCGTTAAACTCCCAGATAATTTACGACTATTAAACAATACATCAAGCGCATCTTTATCTCCACCACTAATGCGTAGTGCACTTGATACAATGTTGCGTATAGTGTCGCTTTGGCAAGGTTCTTCATTGCCCGTAATATTTGATACGCGACGCCCCATAGTTAAACGACCAGGGATTAATTCGTCTACCAGATCACTTCCTGATAATAACCAACAGGCCATATATTCTGGTGCCCGCTCAGCAAGATATTGTCCCCACTGAGGATCTTCTATGAACTTGTTACATATATCTTCGTCTTCTGAAGCTAAAATTTCGATAAATCTCTGTGGATGATCTAAAAGTTCCTTAACAGAGTGCTTTATCAATTTGTCTTTACGCTCAGGTGAGAAGCTATCTAAGTAAGTATCTAGAAGATCTGCATCAGAGTATTCTAGTAAGCTTATTACGCCTTCTACTTCACTTTTAAGATCACCTTTACAGATATCTAAAATGTGGCGGTTTCCAGACTGTAGTGCCGTGAGTACCACGGACTTCTTCTCTAGGTCTTTCAGTGAAAGATCAACATTTACCTGTCCAGAATCCTCTTTGATATAGCGTTTAAGCACGTCACTTGTTTCGCTATTATCCTGAATAGCATAGGCATTATGAAGAGGAGTCTCTTCTAGCCCATTCTTTTGCTGCAACAGTAATCTCAAATCTTTAGATTGCGAAATGCTTTTCTCAATACAAAACCTTAAGAGATCTGCGTCATCTGATTCACATGCGATGTGTAAGATATTCTTGCCTTGTTCATTAACCCGATCAAAGGCATCGGGATACCTTGTCAATATTTGTGAAAAAAAATCTGAATTCCCACCAAACTGGATGTTTTTGATAGCGTACGCTAATGGGATATTCCCATCATTATCTACCGATATACCCCAATCAATATCCTGAGATTTCAGAAGAATCTGCGCATATTCTTTTCCCGCCTCTAAAGCTAAGGTGTGCGGATAATTTCCTTCATTATCAGGAACATTTAAAGTATCTCCTGTAGAGAAATTTAGTATTTCTTGCACAGCTTCTACATTTGATATACCCGCTTTTGCTACATGTAAGGAGTAATGTAACAACGGCTTTCCTTCAAATATAGGCCTACAAAGAGCTAATGCCCTTTCTCTTGCATTAAGATCTGATAATGCCTTTTTTAGACCTTCAGCGTCGTTATTTCTTACAGTGTCGCGAAGAAAGTCATTGAAACTATTATTTCTTCTGGCATGCATAAGCTTGTCTTTCACCTATATTTTTTTATATCGGAATTATAGCACTTATTTATCCTGAATTGCCAATAATAGTACGAACACCTCAACTATAGAGGGAAAAAATTTCTTTTTTAACTAATTTCATGGGTTACGTACTAGAAATTGTACTACCCTGTGCAATTTTTACGTGAACAGAATACGAGGTAACACCGCAGTAATTATACTTATCCTTATTAATAATTTCCTACTTTAATGTTCCTAGGGAAGATGGGGTGTCATATAAACTCTCTTCTAAAGGCTTTATAGAAGAGAGTTTAATGAAGACTTTTATTGAATTATCTGATGTAATCTTAATTCATTGCTTTAGTAACGTGTTTCCCTTCTATTTATGGTGTAGTGGAAACTTCTAGACTAGAAGGTGTGCTGCGAGCTTGTTTATACATAGAAACGTATATCAGCAAGAAGTTATGGGTGCATAGGAAGGGCAGAAAACTAATAATTATAACCCAACTC
>NZ_JAHLEX010000062.1 GCF_023476575.1 Anaplasma phagocytophilum
TAAGCCCCTAAAGCTAGTGATTTCGATATTGCTAACGGTATACGCTTCCACCATTTGCTACGTACTAAAAGGCTATTGTACCTTGAGGCGCAGGGGGCCAATTACAAGTTGCATAGAAAATTCACACACAACTAAATCAAGGCTAACCTGATGGTGTGCAATTAAGGTTTATGGTACAATGGCCGGTTTCTTGCAGATAAAAATTCTCAGGTGTTTTTTTGAATTTACTGTTTATATCTGTTGTGTGTGCATTGTGGAGGAAATAGTCTATGTTTAGCAGGGTCAAGAAGGTATTTAGTGCTTTGGTTCCGTATTCTGAATTGATCAGGTTGCATAGCTGCGAGATATCTTTGCTAGCAACATTTCCTACTTGTGCAAGTATCGTTCTCGCTTCCAACAGCTTATACAGCGTCCTAAAATTGTTTGTTCTTGTAGCTATTGGAGCTTTGGTAGTTAGATCTGCCGGGTGTATCATCAATGATATCTTTGATAGGAATATAGACGTCCATGTGCACAGAACAAAATACAGACCAATAGCCTGTGGGCGCTTGAAAGTGCGTGAGGGGTTATATGCCTTAGCGGTTCTGCTGTGCATAGCAGGTGTAATCTTATTGTTTACAAATAAATTATCTCTGTATCTAAGCATAATCTGCTTCTGCGGTGTTGTACTTTATCCACTGATGAAGAGATTTTTTTCATATCCACAGTTTGTGCTGGGCATTGTATGGAATTTCGGAATTCTGATAGGCTCTGCAATGGCTGCTAATAAAGTAATATTTGGTTCTATACTTTTGTACATAGGCTGCATATTTTGGACTGCAGCTTTTGACACAATATATGCACATCAGGACAGAGTAGACGATGCTAGATTAGGTTTGGGTAGTACCGCATTAAAGTTTGGAGACAATACCGGACTATATGTAAAGCGTCTGTATATCTTGACAATAACGATGTGGGTGTGTGCTGGTGTCGTATCGTCACTCAGCTGGCCATACTATGTCTTTATTTTGAAAAGTGCGGGAGTATTCTACTACCAGTGGAGGAAGACAGATTTTGACAATCCGGCTAGATGCATGTATATGTTCAAGACGAACATATACGCAGGGATGCTGTTGTTTCTAGGCGTGTGTTTGGGTCGTATCGTATAGTTTAGGTACCTATTGTGCTTTTTGCATGCAACAATTAGGAAGTGTATCTGCTAAGCGTTTCAAGTCGTGCATGGGAAGGTTTGCTACGGGTGTTACGGTTGTCACCACAGTTGATTCTTCGGGGGCTCAGCATGGTGTTACCGTAAGTTCGTTCAATTCCGTATCTCTAGAACCTCCGTTGGTTCTGTTTTCAATACAGAAGTCGTCTTCTCGATTTGCAGCGTTTAGCCAGTGTGCGGAGTTCGTAGTAAATATCCTTAGTGATGCTCAGAAGGATGTCTCCCAGGATTTTGCTTGTAATCTTGTGGAAAATTGGGACAGTCATGACTATATTAAGCTGTCGGGAATTCCCGTAATATGTGGGTCTGTTGCGTATTTTCATTGTGCTCTTTACAGGTTATACGATGGGGGTGATCACAAAATTGTGGTAGGGCGAGTCTTAGATTGTGCTACGTTAGAAGATGATGATCCATTGTTGCATTACCGAGGAAGTTACTGGTCTATAAACCACGAGTTATAACAGAGCTACACGGGGGCTTTCCTAAGTTATGTGTTTAGTGTGATAACCGCTGTAGAGCTATGTAGTGATATAAGGCGCGCAAGATAAGGCGGATTCGTTTGTGATATATAGTTTTTGTTGGTTTTCTCTAGGGGTGCGGTGATTTAGGCATTCTTCTGGCATGTATGGGTATGTGGTGTGATTGTAGAGATAGACTTACCGTGCGGCAGATACTTGGGAAAGATCTTGATTAGCTTTTTACGTTGTATCAGTGCAAATTTGTTGTATTAAATATTTAGTTGTTTCAGTATCAAAATTTCCTTTGAGAGAAGTGCTTATGTCTTGATTATGCTGTTATTTGAGCGGTGTGAGCTCGTCTGTGTACATTGGGGGATAGTGTGATTGTGTTGTTTTGTGACTAGAGCCTAGATTTTAGATGATCTTTACTCGATATGCTTGTATATGATGCAGTGTTTATTCGTGAACCTTGCCGAATTGTTCGTAACTGGGGTAGCCTTGTACAGGAATGCAAGTTATGTTATTGGAAAGTTGCTCACAATGTAATCATAGCTAAGATTTGTAGTTCTAGTTTTAATAAATAAAAATCTTGATGGTATGGAAATGTTTTCTGCTAATAGATGTAGAAGCTTGTCCAAACCTGCTGTAAGGACGTGGTTTTTACTGTAGAGACTTCAAGGACTATGGTGTTGTGTGTTGTGAGGAAAGGGTACAATTGGCTTCGTAAAGGAAAAAGATGGGTCTTTGTGCGTGGTATTTTGGGGGATATGAGTATGTTTGGGAATAGTACTGCGATTTTATACTCAATTTCTGTGCGTGGAGCGTAATTTGTATGCAAGATGTTCATGCTGTAGTTAAGGACCTTAATCTGTGGTACGAGGGGAAGCAGATTTTGTTCGATGTGAATCTCAACGTATGTAAGAGAGAAATCACCACACTCATAGGGCCTTCAGGATGTGGCAAGTCAACGTTTTTGCGGTGTTTTAATCGCATGAATGATTTTGTGCCAAATTGCAGAGTGGATGGCAAGATCATCGTTGATGGTATGGATGTATTTTCTGACGCAACTGATGTTGTGTTGCTTAGGGCAAAGGTTGGTATGGTATTTCAAAAGCCCAATCCGTTTCCCAAGTCTATATATGACAATATAGCTTATGGTCCCAAGTTGCATGGGTTGGCCAGAAGTAAAAAGAAGCTTGATAGCATCGTGGAAGATAGTTTAAGAAGCGTGGGGCTTTGGGAAGAGCTTGGTGGCAGACTTAGAGACAATGCGTGTAAGCTGTCAGGTGGGCAGCAACAGAGGTTGTGTATAGCGCGGGCTATTGCTGTGAGGCCTACAATGTTGCTTATGGATGAGCCATGTTCTGCATTGGATCCTGTAGCAACGGGTGTTGTTGAGAATCTGATCAGAGACTTAAAGAAGAACTTTGCTATAGTAGTTGTTACACATTCCATAAAGCAGGTGAAGAAAATATCTGATAAGGTTATCTTTTTCTCAGGAGGTAGGGTTGTTGAGCAAGGTGCCACTCAAGAGGTTTTTCAAAATCCCAAATCAGATGTGGTTAGGGGTTATCTTGAGGAACATCCGTAGGATTTGGCATTCTTTGTTTCATATAGCGCTATGGCCGGTCCAGGATGTAGTTATGGACTTTTGTACAGGTTTTTATTGCATGCTAGCTCCATCGAGCCAGTTCGTGCTGTAGGTTATTGTTGCTGATGGACTTTCTAATGAGTTGCATCAGGTCGTTCATGAACTGTATGTTGTGTATGGTTATTAACGAATAGGCTAGTAGCTCCTTTGCCTTCAGTAGGTGATGTAGATATCCTTTTGAATGTGCTCTGCATGTATAACAGGTGCAATCTTGCTCTATTGCATCTGTACTGGTTCTGAATTTTGCGGAATTCAGGTTTATGTATTCTCTTCCATGAATATCTCTGTTCTCGGGTTTTACGAGAGCGGCTCCATGGCGTGCAATTCTTGTAGGATACACGCAGTCGAAAGTATCTATACCCTGTAGAACTCCGTGAAATATATCTATTACGTTCCCGATACCCAAGAGGTGTACTGGACGAGTTTTATCGAGCATATCGTAAGTTAGAGACACTATATCGTACATCTGTTGCTTACATGCACCAAGAGATCCTCCTATTGCATGTCCAAAGAAAGGAGAATTATTTGCGAACTCACAGCTAGTCTTACGTAGGTCAGAATACACACCTCCTTGTATCACGCAGTATAGGGCCTGTGATCCATCGTCTGTGCTTTTAAAGGCTTCTAGAGATCTCTGTGCCCATCTGGTGCTCATAAGCATGGACTGATTTGTATACTCATAGCTTGTGTGGAATGGAGTGCACTCATCCAGCACTACCACCAAATCTGCTCCCAATTTGCGCTGTATCTCTACAGATCTTTCAGGGGTGAGGTGGTAAGTGCTACCGTTTATATATGATCTAAAGCGCGCGCCACTTTCATCAATTTTTATTAGGGACGTGCCGGATGATCTGCGTAACTTACCTTTAAGTTCTTCGGAGACAGATCCATAACCTAGGCTGAAGATTTGATATCCACCTGAGTCTGTAAGCATAGGGCCATTCCAACTCATCATTTTGTGTAAGCCACCTAGGGATTCAACTACTTCCTCTCCAGGTTGAAGCATAAGATGGTAAGTGTTGGATAGAATGATTTGAGTGCCACATTCTTTCACAGCCTGTATGTTTAGAGACTTTATAGAGGCCTTGGTAGCGCAGAAAATGAATGCTGGAGTAAAAATAGACCCGTGTGGAGTTGTGATTGTGCCAACTCTTGCTTTTCCAGATTCTAACAGAACTTTAAAGTTAAAATTTCTATGCATAAACACGTTACAGGTGGTAGGAAAAGTGTGGCTAATAGTAGGGTATTAATGCATATTTTGCATCAAAAATTCGCTATAACGGCAGAGTGCACTGCTTCATGAATGCAAATCTATGTCTCAATACTCGAATTGAGATATGAAGTATGTTACTCACATTTGTGCGAGCTGTTTTACGCAGCTATGCGGGGACGTGGTAATACGCATTATGACATATGGTGTTACAATCCTCAAAAACCTGAATTATGTTACAGGAGATTTATTCTTAGTGTGACATATCCAGCACTCACACTAAAAATCTATGCCTTATTTTATATAGCAAGATGAACAAAATAGTAAGGTAGCACTTTTCGCGCGCATCCTAAATATAGCATATATATGCAGCGTGGCTGAAAAATGTGCGTAATCTTGTGAAAGTGCTGTTGCGAATATTTGTTTTCTAGGTGATAATCAAGACTTTGGTCAATAGGAGTTGTGCCATGGCTGTACCTAAAAGAAAAAAGTCCAAGTCGCGTCGCAATATGCATCGCTCTCATCTTGGGCTTGTAGCGCCAAATGTGGTGATTGATCCCACAACAGGAGAGTATAAATTATCACACCATGTGTGTTTAGGTGGATATTATAACGGAAAACAAGTAGCAAAATCGAAAGTGTAGTTGTCCATGACTGAGATACGGGATGATAGTATATCTATAGCGCTTGATGCCATGGGGGGCGATTCAGCGCCAGACGTGGTAATTGAAGGGGCAAACTTAGTGTTATCGGGGGTTGTTCCTTGTGACGGGAAGGTCCATTTCAGCATTTATGGTAAAAAGGAGGAAGTGCTTCCTATACTAGCTAAGTATAAGCTTGTAGAGGCCAACAGCGTGTTTGTAGATGTTTCAGATGCTGTATCATCCTCAGATAGGCCTTCTTATGCCTTAAGGCACCGTAGGCGTTCTAGTATGTGGCATGCGGTGGAAGATCTTAAAAAGGGATTGGTATCTGCTGTGGTCTCTGCGGGAAATACTGGCGCTCTTATGGCAATCTCCAGACACTTATTGGGTACTATACACAGCATAGATAGGCCTGCTATAGCGGTTGCTATGCCATCGCAGAAGAGCAGCTTTGTGGTTTTGGATATAGGGGCAAATATAGAATGTAGTGCGGATGCGTTGCTGCAGTTTGCGATTATGGGTGTAGCTTTTGCTAAGGCAATATTGGGAAGAACGGATCCAAAAGTTGGGTTGCTGAATGTAGGTTCAGAAGAGGTGAAGGGCACTTATGCTGTGCAGGAAGCATTTTCGTTGATGAGGGCTGCTAAATCCAAGATGGATTTCTATGGGTACATAGAAGCCGAGGAGGTTTTTAAGGGGGAAGTAGACGTTGTAGTAGCGGATGGTTTTTCCGGGAACATAATGCTTAAAACCACTGAAGCTGTAGCAAATTTGCTGATGTCTCTGTTCAAAGATGTCGTAAAGTCTTCTATCATGGCTAAGATTGCTGCAGGTATGTTGAAGCCAAGTGTGCGTAAGACTATGGAGCTAGTAGATCCTAAGCTATACAATGGTGCTATGCTTGTGGGGTTGAATGGTGTCGTTGTTAAGAGTCATGGATCTGCGGGTGGCAAGGCTTACGCTTGTGCTATTAAAACTGCTGTGCATTCTGCGCGTTATGCTATAGTTTCAAAGATAGCTTCAGAAATAAGTGAAATGGGGTGATGAAAGCTATATTGTGTGGGGTGGGGTCCTTTTTGCCGCATAAGGCTGTTACGAATGAGGATTTGTCTCTGATTGTTGATACTACAGATGAGTGGATATTTCGTAGGACTGGTATAAAGCGCAGGTATTTGGTAAGTGAAGGGGAAGCTACGTCTGATATGGCGGTGAAGGCTGCGGAAGCTGCGCTCAATGATGCAGGAGTTTCTGTAGAGGAAGTGGATCTTATAGTTGTTGCGACTTCTACTCCAGATTCTACTTTGCCGAGTTGTGCTACTATAGTGCAGGGAAAGCTTGGGTGTGTAAAGGCGTTTGCTTTTGATATGAACGCTGCGTGCTCGGGTTTTGTATATGCGATTTCCGTGGTTGATAGTTTGATAAAAACTGGTCAAGTTGGGGTCGCTTTGCTAATAGGTGCTGAATCTATGTCTAAGATAGTGGATTGGCATGATAGGTCCACTTGTGTTTTATTTGGTGATGGTGCGGGGGCATGTGTCTTCAAAGGAGATGGAGTGGCCTCAAGTAGGGGTATTGTCGATACAGCATTGTATACGGATGGAACATTGGGTGATATTCTGTATACGGATGGAGGGGTTGCTTCTACCTGTACGGCAGGCCATATACGCATGAAGGGGACGGTTTTATTTGAGCACGCTATCTTGAAATTGTCATCGTCAGTTGAAGAGTTGCTGAAAAAAAATGCAGTAGGCATTGATGCTATTGATTGGTTTATTCCTCATCAGGCAAATGTGAGAATTGTAGACTTGGTTGCTAAAAGGCTTGGTATTTCTCAGGATAAGGTTGTGCTTGGAATAGGAGATCACGCAAATACTTCGGCTGCATCAATCCCTTTGGCTATGAGTGATGCTAGGCGAGATGGTAAATTGCAGGAAGGGCAGCTTGTATTGCTTGCAGCTATAGGTGCGGGGGTGACTTGGGGCGCTAGTTTGATAAGGCTGTAAGACGTTTTAAAGTGATGTCTTTAGACTGCTCTTCTTGGTGATGGGGCTGCGGTTCAGTGTTTAGCGAGATCAGAGATTTTAGTATAAGGGAAGGGCTATGGCGGTATATCCATGCTCAGAGGGTGGCGATAGTGATAGTATAAAGCTAAAATCTCACAAGTTTGAGACGCGGCCAATTCACCTGTATTGCAAGGGAAACTTATATGTGTAATCCATGAAATATACGTAATTCCACGGGAGATTATTGTGCTCATATGGAGCTAGCTTCGTTGTTTTGTCATGGATCTTGTTTACTATGAGTTCAATTTGTGAGAAGGCTAAGTACCCAAGCTTCTCAGTATATCTATAAGAAGTCTCT
>NZ_JAHLEX010000063.1:0-1653 GCF_023476575.1 Anaplasma phagocytophilum
CGAGTTCTGTAGTATAAGGATGTACTATAGAGCACCCGTAGTCCTCCCAGTATCTCTCCAAATTTCTTACTATACTCTGGAAGTTCACAAGATAAGCTACAAATCATGACAACCGCCTCGATGATGCTACGAAAACAGAACTTTAACAAGATATTTTATTACTTAGTACGAAGTTCAAACCTTGAGTAGTTTTGTGTTTTTCATTGCATTTTTACTATTTTTTATTACTATCCTTCATGCGTGTACTTTATTACTTTTGGGATGTCGCCAAGCGGTAAGGCAACGGTTTTTGGTACCGTCATGCGGAGGTTCGATTCCTCCCATCCCAGCGCTTTTATGGGTTATGAATTTTGATGGTAAAGTAGAGAAGTTATAAGCACATGCCGATATTCAGACTCATGATGCTTTCTTATGTTTTACTGAATTTCGATAAGATTTGTGCAAAAGTATTTTATGTAGCTGTTTACACTTACATAGTTTCAATTGCTCTAGTTTTGTATCATGAGGGGGCAGCTAGCCTTGTGTATTCCAAAAATCCCCTTTATCTATATCCTATGGTTTATCAAATACTAAAGTGGTACTACTTTAATAGGGATTTAGTCACCACAGGTGTTGTGATTCGTGCGGTGATGATTATGTTTTGTACGCATCTTGTACAAAGTTACATATGGGGTTTGAAGTGGCGTTCCTTACCTAGTGTTCTTTTTCGTTACTTATCTTTAAATATTTTTAATTTTAAAGGTGGTTCAGTTTCTAATCAGAACAGAATAGTGTTTCCTACAGAAATAGAGCGTGAAAAAGACGTGTTTATAAAAAGAGTAGAAGAGTTTACAGAAGATCTCATTGTAGATTTACTCAACTATCATGTTTCTGAGTTGATTAGCGATAATATGGTAAATCTAAAGAAGGTTTGTGCTATAAAAATTGGATACGCAATGGAGGATATGATTAGGAGTTTGGTCAAGATCAAGGCACAAACTAGTGATATAAAATCTAAAGATGTAAAGGTAGACTAAGATTTACTCTTCCAGTAAATTCATTTTTCAAAGTTAACTTTTTTATTTATCAGAGTATTAGAGTGCAATGCACTTCATGTGATACTACGTAAAACGGACCATCGTATATCCTCCCCGCACCTATGGATATAGATAGCGCTATAGGTATCACTTCTATGGTATTCAACGTGGTTAATTGTGGTGCATATCTTAATGCATGACTGCTTTTTACAGTACTGCATCGCACGAATATTCAAGGATGGAGTATTAGAAATAGACCCGTGAAAGCTGCACAGTCTATACGCATTGTTTATGTTTTTATACTGTATTCAAGCAGGCAAAGTACTTCTTAATATGGATATGTCAATAGGCACTGACTCCGTTTGCAGAATAACGCTAGTGCTGTCTAATCATATATGCTGCATTAATGGTATATCACCAATAGTGTTGATATACTAGCCACACTTTTCGCTATAATCTTGTTGTATGCAGACTAACTATTGGTGGAAGTAGATATTTTCAGCACTATATTACGAGCAACTGTTAGGTATTCTTGTCGTCTTTTTATCTTTGTTTTGTCTTCAGATTTCAGAGATGTGACACTATATCTATGATATTTTTACTATTAATGCATACTATAGATCGTATTCTATGTGGT
>NZ_JAHLEX010000063.1:1663-7521 GCF_023476575.1 Anaplasma phagocytophilum
ATTTCATATTGTGGGTTTTTTCACCTACGTTGTTACTTTTTTGCCATCTGTAATATAGGCAAAAGCATTGGATTTTTATCATTATTTTGTGCTTATATATGGATATATTTAATTTTTTATCCATATATTGTAATTAGGTAATATGTGCGGCTATGAGATAATCTATACTTTTTTTCTCCTTCAAAATGTATAGTTTTAGGTATAAGAAAAGGCTGCATATGAAAGAAGCCAGTTACTATTTGCGTTATTTGTCAATTATACAAAACCCAGTACTATGACGTGTTTAATTGAGTCAAAAGTACTCAATTTAAATGTACACACCTACTTACATATTGAGCTAATACCCATAGCATGGCTCATAAGAATTTTTTTGAGTGTAGGTGACATTTCAACCAGAGACATTGTTGCTCTTCTAGCGACTTTTAAAATCGTAGAATCACTTGAGAATATCGAATTTATTCCCGTGGTCACCAATGACATAGAAACATTATCTAGCAGCCTTCTATTGTCTATTTCTTGTAGTATAAACTTTTGACCTATATCAGAACCTAATTTGTGGTATTCTTCTATTATTTCTACCAAAATACCAACATCTCTTATACCTAGGTTCAATCCCTGACCAGCTACTGGATGTATTGCATGAGCTGCATCACCAATGATTATGGCTCTATTTATAAATATTTTTTTTAGGAGTGACATTGAGGTTTTATAGTAATTTATTTTGCTATTCACCTCTATTGCACCTAAGAAATCGCTGCATTTCTCCTGTATTAGTTTTGTAAATTCTTCTATGGAGAGACTTTGTACTAGTTGTGCCATTTCATATTTTTCAGTCCAAACTATGGAAGAGGAATATCCTCCATACATTGGGAGAATAGCAAAAGGTCCATTTGCGCAAAAATGTTCTATAGCCGTGTTTCTATGATGTTTTGCATGGTTTATGTTGCAAACTATGAATCCCTGTCCAAAATCATAGTTTATAGTCTTTAGAGATGAGCTATTTCTAAACCTAGAATTTTTTCCTTCAGCACATACTACAAGTTTAGTATAGATTTTTTTTCCACATGACAGATATATTTCTGCAAACCCGTCTTTGACTGTAAATAACTTGCAGTAAGATGATGTAATAACATCGAAATTTAGCTTTTGGTGCATGGATTTTACGATCTCGCTTGCCTCAACCACGTACCCCATAGGTTGATCATCCACCAAGACACGATCATAATGCACAGATGAGCAGCTATTTCCATCATAAATCATTATATGATCTATAGGAGATGCTCTCGCCCCATCATTCCATACAGAAAAAGTTTTTAGTATTTCTTTTGAGCGTTTTGAAAAGGCGTATACCCTGCCTTGAATACCATCAAGTATTGCGTCCCTTTCTTCAATTACTAGCACTGATATATCTTTATGCGATAAACCTATCGCACACAAAATTCCGTTTATGCCTCCACCAAGAATTACAACATCGTAACAATTAGACACTATATCAACCAATACTCAGTGCATGGTGTGCCCGAAGGGATTCGAACCCCTGACCCACAGCTTAGAAGGCTGTTGCTCTATCCAGCTGAGCTACGGACACAGCATACTGAGAAAATTGCATATTTAGTTAGTTTAGTCAATACGTCTATGGTTTAGGACATGTAGTTTTACCTGCACTTAACTTATTGTAAGAAGTAAAATTTTTATGTATCATCGCACGTCTATTGTATTCTATTTCCTTAATAATCTTTCATAAAAGTGTTTCATCTAGATAGATACTACAACAGCTATTTCATAACTAGTGAGTCAGTTGCTCATGGGCATCCAGACAAGGTTGCAGATAGGATATCTGATGATATCCTCGACTACTTTATTACTATAAATCCTGGGGCTCATGTTGCAGTAGAAGCTCTTGTAACAAGGAATAATGTCATCATAGCAGGAGAAGTAAGTGGAGTAATAGTAGAGAAAGAAGCAGTTGATGGAGTAGTCCGTAAAACACTGCGAGATATAGGATACGAAATGGAAGGATTTCACTGGAGAGAGGTTAAAGTGACAATCATGCTCCAGGAACAGTCTCATGATATAATGTTGGGAGTGAATCGTGGTAGTAAAAAGAAGGGAGCAGGTGATCAGGGAGTTATGTATGGCTATGCCATAAACGAGACAGAATCATACATGCCTTCTCCGATATTTTATTCCCACCTTGTTCTTAAAAATTTGTCAGATGCAGTGAAAAGAGGAAGGATTTCTGGTATAGGACCAGATGCAAAGACAGAAATAACCCTTCAATATATTGATCGTAAGCCAGTAAAAGTATTGAGGGCGGTACTTTCAGTGCAACATGATGAAAGCAGAACTCAGCAAGACGTAAAGGATCTTGTCTATCCATACTTTTTGTCATCAATACCAGATGGGTGGATGTGTGATGAGGAGAATTTCCTCGTCAACCCAACTGGAAGGTTTGTAGTAGGAGGGCCAGTAGGTGATACAGGGATCACTGGCAGAAAGATAATGGTTGATACTTATGGGGGACACATACCACACGGCGGGGGAGCTTTTTCAGGGAAGGATCCGAGTAAGGTAGATCGTTCTGCAGCGTATATGGCAAGATACATTGCTAAAAATGTAGTTCATTCAGGATTAGCTAGTGAATGTTTGGTACAGATGTCATATGCTATAGGTGTTCCTTCCCCATTGACTTTTGCTATCAATACTTTTGGAACCAGCGTGGTTGATGTAAAGAAGATTGAAAAATGTGTCCTTAATAACATTGATCTTTCAGTCTCGGGAATTTGTGAAAAGCTGGCTCTATATGATCAAATATATAGTCCTACGTCATGTTATGGACATTTTGGTCGAACTCATGAGAATAGCTTTTCGTGGGAAAAGCTCGACCTATCTCTAATTCTTAACAGAGAATTTTCTTGCAATTAATGTAACAGAACTACTCACAGTAAAGTGTATTCTAAAACCTTCATTGCTTATAGGTTACACGGTTGTCAAGTGTAACAATAATGAAACAATAAGCACGGTATTGAAAATAATAACTACACTTGCAAATAACTTAGTGTTTGCATAAAACACACACTAATGTTTTATGCAAACTATATAAAATATTGTCCTAAAGTTCCTCTCTCTTCTTAACAAAATCCACCATAGCTCCTACCATTTTATGTATTCCAATGTGAATTTTGTGTAGGCTGTCCTTACGCATATATGCTGGAGTGGAAAAAACACCCATATCAATATCAGCTACATAATCGTCCGTTTTGCATGAAACATGCTCTCCTCCGCACCTTGATATTATTGAGTCTACATCTTCTCCAAGTGTCACTTTTACCTTTGACACATCACTAAGAGAAGCAGCAACTATAGCAGGAGCAATACATATAGCTCCGATAGATTTCTTTTCCTTATTAAACTTTACGATTGTCTGCTTTATTTCCTCTAACACATTTACGGGATTTTCACCTTTTAACAGATTGGAATAATTTTTAGCAACCCCAAATCCACCCGGTAAAATGAGCATATCAAAATCATCGGGGGAAATATCTTTTAGGTCTACAACGTTTCCTCTAGCAATTCTAGCAGATTCTAACATTATATTTCTTTCTTCCTTTAAGGCATATCCACTAAAGTGGTCTATAACATCTACTTGTTTTATATTAGGAGCACAGCAAGTAACATTTATTCCATAGGAATCAAGCGCCAACAGAGCAAGCACAGCCTCCCTTATCTCTGAACCATCCATGTGCCCGCATCCACACAAAAGTACAGCGCAATTCATAATTCCTCACAAAAAATGCTAACAACGACGTATTATATCACAAACCATGTTCCATATAACCAAAACAAGACCTTACATCATGTGTGCTAAGTGAGCTTACCACCTCATCAGCATTTTCACCACTCTCAACAATACGAGCTAACTCATCACACTTCTTTGAGGTGTTAGACATTATCATGTACATACTTACAACACATAATATTATCCCAACAGTTCTCATCAACCAACCTAACGGCAGTGTTCCCCCGTTTGGCAAACTTACAGCAGTAATTTTATTAATAGACTCTAATGCACATACTACCTTTCCACCAAATACTAACAAGTTACCGGCAAACATTAGACACATTATCTTAGTCTGAGCGGATAAATTTTTTGAAAATCTCCTCTCATTTCTATGAATAATACAATGCGATACAGCAAACAAAGATGCTGATAGAAAAAAAGCTGTATTAGTTATAATATCTACGAAATGCGTTACGCTAAGCCCGGCGACTTTGACAGATTCTGACAGAGAAATTCCATTCATAAAAAGGAATACAAATGCTGTTAGCTGCAATAAGGTGTTAGCCAAAGTACCCATTAAATCAATCTTATTTGCATTTCTCTCAATAAAGTCACTGATTTTATCTAACGTACCTTTCTTACCCTTCAAGCTACCACGGTACTTACCTAGTCTACGAGCATGCTCAAGTTTTTTGTTAATATCTCTCTTCTCTCTTTCGATATAGAAAATCAATAACATTCCGCATACTAGAGATAACATGGCGAATATTACTGATACAAAATCACACGTAATCCAAAAATTACTTCTTCCCCCTCCTAACCACTTCATCAATCCGCTTTGTGACAACGTAAACAATACGAATAGAATAAGGGTAAATGACATCGAAGCCATTGAACAACATTGTCTTCTGTAGTTCAATTTCTCTATTGAAAGCATTCTTCTTGGGATGCTGTAATTAAGCCTCATAAAAACATCACCGAATATGGATCAACAAGCACTCAGTTGTCATGCAAGCATGAAAAGCACTTAAAACATTTTAAACATTATTGATTGTAGAGTGTTAGTAAATATTTTTTAAGGGTAATTAATCAACACAATAGGCTTATTTTTTATTCCCTTTTCAAAAACAATACGCTTCATAAAGATTTACTGTAAAATGCTGCACCCTAGTTTATAACCTGACCTGCAGTAGATTAAAGAAATTTCAAATTTATTTTTACTCAACTAATTTTTCAAAAGTGGTGCAGGTATTAACAACGTGTAATGCAACCTATCCTACTATATTAGAACATATCTTGTAAGGAGCATAAGGATTGATCATACCCTAACGATTTTCTTAATTTTAAGCAGTTATTTCCGTTTATATCGATATTTTTCTTCCTAGCAAGAAAGCAATGCAGAGACAGGAGAAAACTCCCTATGAAAATAGATGAGTTATGAGTATTTCCAAAGAGCTATAACAAGTGATTACTCGAGAGATAGTGCCTTAGAAGAGCCAGAACCATCAATAGTTTTAGCAAGTAATCCAGCTACTATGGTTTTTTCTTCAGGAGTGAGTTCCTTTACTAGGTCTTTAGCTACGGCTGTGGCGTTATCGTTGCTAGAAGATCCGGTTCCTGTAGATGTAGGCCAGTTCTTACTTCCATTTCCTAGCAGCGTTGCACTGATAAAGTCCTTTAAAACCTGGGGTGTATCACTATGACCACCTGTAACACTGCTTCCAGTATGCTCCACATCACCACATAAAGCAGTCTCCCCTTTGGTTTCATCTTTTGCCACTGAAGTAGCAGCGTACTTAGCATACTTTCCGCTCGCGCTTTGAGCGTGCTTCGTCCTACAAACCTTATCATCGATGTTAGGGTAGGAGATTTCAACAGCCTTAGCAAAGTGAACAATGTCCTTACCTTATCTAATAATAGATCCTTATACATAAACCAGATATGAAATCGAAAGATTACGAGACAAAACATACCTAGAGACTGCTTTTAGATACTCGGAGGAGCGTAGTTACTTAGTCTCCTCGCATATTAAACTCATTTGTAAACGAGAGACACTACATCATAAGCTAACTCCTTA
>NZ_JAHLEX010000064.1 GCF_023476575.1 Anaplasma phagocytophilum
TACGTTTCAATGTTCAAGCTCAAAAGGCTACAGCCAGAGGTTTTAAGAATAAAGGAACTGTATAAAACAGATGATCTCAGGATTAGTAAGGAGATAGCTTCCTTATTCAAGAAACACAAGGTTAGTCTTGTTTATGAATTTTTTCTGTAAGTTCTTTAGATATAGAAAGTTCTGACGCCAGAATGTATCGCTATTCGTTTTCGCAGAAATATCTCGTAGAGTCTGGCGGCTTATAATCTTACCTTTCTAATAGTTTTTTATTTCTTTTCAGTCCGTTTTTATAATTTTTACAATCCCCATAAGATAGTAGTGCTCCACGTGGAAAACCTAAACATTGGCATTTCTAGAAAGCGCTATAGAGAAGTGTCAGCGATTTCAAAAATAGCATCTGCATAGGCGCACACTGTCAGACTATCCATCAACAAAAGCATGTTAAATGTAGGAAAATATAAGCTTACTTCCCAACGGGCTGCTATACGCTATCGTCATCTTCATCATTTTCAAATAGCAAAACTCCCGCATCTTCCTCTCCCATACTCCTTCGCTTTGAATCAACATGCATATAGTACACCCCAAAGATGGGAATGGAGATAAGATACGTAAAACCCATAATCGGAAAGGTAATCCAGGGATTAGTTATAGCCAGCACCATTAGCACAGCCAAAAGTGTAATGAAAAGGTAAGACAGCCTTTTAGGTATACTGTGATACTTAGCAGAAGCTGTAGGTATATTACTCACAGATAAAAAGGCAACGAACACAAAGTAGATCGCGACAATATTCTTGTTCTGCAATGCATCATCAAGCAAAGAAATATTAATATCGCTAAAAGTAAGCATTACAGGCAGAAGTGAGAGACCAGCACCTATAGGCGCTGGCACGCCCACAAAGAAATACTTTCTCCAATCATCCTTCTCTCTCTTTAGGTTTAAGGAAACATTAAACCTAGCAAGCCTTATAGACATGCACACCACGAAAATCATCACCAGCATCCATCCGATAACCTTCATGTCACGTAGCAGCCAAAAATATAGCAAAAATGCCGGAGCAACGCCAAAATTCAAAAAATCCGCTAAAGAATCCAACTGAGCACCGAAACCACTGGCAGAATTAAGCAAACGAGCTATTCTGCCATCTATTCCGTCCATAAATGCAGCCACAATTATTAATATGGCTGCTAGTTCCCAATTTCCGGCGAAAGTGCACTTTATAGAAGTCAACCCAGCGCATAACCCTAACATCGTTACTACACTAGGGAACAGCTTCACTATAGGAAGGTATCCATCACCGCCTCTTTCCTTTATATCACTTTCTCCCATGAAACAGCACAACCATAAATAGAACCTACCGGAGTGTTACCACGAATTCACAATTAGCAATTACACCTTTTCAAAAGTTGCTCTAGGATATCCTGCAGTACGCTCGCTATCTAAATCAGCAATAATGGTCTCTCCACCTACCAAGGTATGGCCTTCAGTTACCAAAACTGGCACTCCCGCAGGTACATAGACATTAACTCTACTGCCAAATCTGATGATACCCATTCTGCTTCCAAGCTTTACGTTATCACCCACCTTCAAATCGCATACTATCCTTCGAGCAATAACGCCAGCAACCTGCTCAATGACGATATTGTGATTACCAAACGTAGATTCTATGACGGACCTAACTCTTTCATTCTCACTTGTAGAGCCATCTGTACATGCAGGAGAAAACCTACCTGGTCTGTGTTCAACAAGCTTTACCGACCCTGAAACAGGAGCGCGATTTACATGCACATTAAGTATACTCAAGAACACACTTACTCGAGTTACCATCTTTCCAGCTTCTATCGGAGATTCCACCTCTGTGACAGAGGTAACTAACCCGTCTGCAGGACTTATAATCAATTTATCGTCCACTGGAACGACGCGATCGGGATTACGGAAGAAGCACGCGCAAAGTACGGTAATAATCTGAAAAACCATTCCGAGTCCGAAAGAAAAGGCGAAACCAATGCACGTCAACACGAACGCGATCGCTATAAACGGATACCCTTGCTTATGAATATTGGGAAAACACATAACACATCGTTAGCTACTGTAAACACGCAAATTGTAGGAACTTGTTTTTCAAATTGCAATGCATCTTTTAAATGTGTTCTATATTTGCTATAACGATGCAACAATTTTTCGATAATGGTGCGACTACTTTGTATACTATATAGTATTGAGTATATAGGACATATATAGAAGGTTTGTCCTTTAAAATTGCTAGCTGCACGTTAAGATGCGGGAAAACTTCCAATATCTTCAGCATATATTAGGTACATTGCATTTTGGGTGCTCATTACAAAGAAGCGGTGCACATGTCTATAGAGGACAGCGTATGATTATAGATGAGAGAGCATAAAGCTAGGCTTCCCAACGATTGATTTGATACTTTTCGGCATTGTACTGTATCTCGCTTAAGAGTGCTTTATGTACGAGTACGAGTTTCCAGTTTATACACAGGTGGGTTTTTGAGCGCTATGGATCAATAATTTTTAGAGTGCTGGAAAAAACTGAGTTCTTTCAGCAAGCAATGCCGTTACGCTGTATCTGCATCGGTAATTATGGCAAATATAATGACCCGAAACGATGCAGAATAGAGAGTATTACATTTCTGGGGATTGATTCTGCGAAAACGGATGTGTGATGTCGAAACGTCTTTTAGTGCGCCTGCAAAGATAAACTTTTTCTTTATATCAAGGATAATATGGAGTCTTTTTAAACTAATACATTAATCATGAGTGCTTTTTTGCGATTGATCAGTACTGAATGCCTGCTTTAGGCAATGACTAACCCATATGGATGTGCATTTTTCTAGGACACTGTTTTGCTTTAATCTATCTTGTAGGAAGTCAAAATCAACTTTGTTAGCGCATTGATCTTGATTTACGCAGCTGTATACAAAGCGTTCTTCTCCTGTTAGTGGGTCCACATGCTTTTGTATGCATTGTCCGCATATTTCTTTCATCATACACTGCATAGGAGAATTTATAGAGGCTACTATCTTAATGTTAGACTTAAACATGTGTTTGAATTTTCCTGAAATAGCACCTTGAAGAGCAGACATCATTCCGCTAGAACCTACTACAATTATCCTGTCTATAGAATTTAAAGTTATTTTAGTTTGAGGATCATTAGAATAAGCTTTTATCGCGGCTAGTATATTGCTTTGAAAGAATTTATCGTCAGGTCTCCTAGGCTGAAATTTGCCAGTTTCACAGCACCATACAGCTACGTCAGACGCATATTCTATTTGTGGCGTTCCAAAAATGCTGGATTCAGATCTGAATCCAGCAAAAAATAGAACTTTGCACTGCTGTGTTAGCATTGCTTCACCAATGGAGAAAAGTACGGCATTGCCTACTCCGCCTCCGATGAGCATAACATTCTCATTGTGAGGTATATGCGTGGGAGAACCTGTGGGTCCCATAAGGCTTATTGATTGTCCAGGTTGTAAGTGTTTACACAGTCTAGATGATCCGCCAACATCTAATACTATAACAGAGACTGACCCATTCTCTTTATCTACATATGCTCCTGTTACTGCAAGACATTCCATCTCTAGGTTGGGGTGATTGTTTCTTCCTAGGTTTTGCAGTCTGTAGAACTGTCCAGGTTGAAAATTTGCAGCAGCAAGAGGTGAGCGCACTACTATCTCTACTATGTTATCGGTCAAGGAGATAACTTTAACAATTTGCGAAGAAAACAGTCTATTTATGCTTGAAAAAAAACCTTCGCTATCTGAACACTTTGGAAAATCTTCCAATGCCTTTGTGACGGAAAGATAGCCATTTTTAGCGCTTGCAAGAGCTTTGACTACGCTGCCTTTATAGTATGGATGTATGTCACCGAATACGCTGATAGTTTTTTCTGAAGAAATATAGAAGTTACTTTCTTCTAGAGGAACATTTTCTTGTGCATCTACGCTTGACGCAGCATGGGAATTATATATTTTACACTCTTCCAAAGTTATAGAATTTTCATTTGTGCCTATAGCGACTACTATGCTTTTTGCTGCGATGTACTTTTTTTCGTTATCAATGCTACGTACTTGTAAGCCAGCAGCAGAATTATACTTATCTACTACGATCTCTTCTAATTGCAGGTTTTCAGCGAAATATATTCCTTCAGACATGGCGTGCTCCAACTCCTCGCTATTCAGTCTATAGGCGGTTGATGATGAGAAACTCCCTCTATAGACTATAGTAACTCCTCCCCATTTTTGGAGAAGTTTGAGAATGTTAGGAGATCTTTGCTCGGCAATTGCTAGTTCCTTTTCGCGTCTGATCTGCCTAGCATGTTCAATAAACTCATTAAATATCTCGCGTTCTTCGTCCGACCAGCAAATTTCTGAAGTATTAGTTGCACATTCTTGTAGCAGGACCTCGTATCGTAGCAAAAATTTTTCAACCTGTACGGGATAATACGCAAGTAGTTCAGTTGCTGCGTCTACTGCGGTTAATCCTCCTCCGATTACAATCGCAGGTAAGCGGATTTGTAAATTTGCAATTGAGTCTTTATGTGCTGCATTTCCAAGATGTAGAGCCATGAGAAAAGAAGAAGCAGTCATGACTCCTTTTACCAGCATGTTTTTTAGCATAGGAATTTTAGGAGCGCCAGCTCCAGTAGCTAGTGCTATGTGATGGAATCCTATGGTAAAAGCATCATGTGCGCTTAATGTACTGCCTAGTCTTACTCCGCCATGCATAGTGAAGTTTGCTCTGCGCTCAAGCAGTATGCGTGCTATTTTAAGATAATTTTTGCTCCATCTAGCAGTAATGCCATATTCAGATACCCCTCCAAAGCCGTATGCTAGCCTATAGTCAAGATGTTCAAAAAGCTCAGTTTTTGCGTCTTTAATAAGCGTAAAAGAAGTCTTCTTATTGTGTTCTGTAACTCCTGAAAGATGTTCTGGCAATGGGTCAATTTTTAGTCCGTCTATCGCCACTACACTATGTCCTTCGTTGAGTAGATAGTGTGCTATACCTATTCCAGCAGGCCCCAACCCAACTATAAGAACGTTTTTATAGGTAGGTTCCTTGGGAAGGATGTTTGTAAATGAGAGGGGATTCCATCTAGTAAATAGGGAATATATCTCAAATCCATAAGGTAAATTTAGAACAGAATCCAGAATATAGCTCTCTATGGAAGGTACATCTACAGGCTGTTGTTTTTGATAGATACAGGCACGGGAGCAGTCATTACATATTCTATGCCCAGTAAGAGCGCACATTGGGTTATCTACTGCAATCACAGCAAGTGGTGCTAAGACAAGTCCCTGGCTTTTTAATAGATTTGTTTCTGAAATTTTGACTTTCAATGGGCATCCAGTCATCAAAACCTGTAAAGGGGATGCTTTCACAATGCCTTGTTTGTCTATCATTCCCTTTGAGCAACTGTCACGCTTTTGCTTGTGACACAAAATGCAGTAATGTACTTCATTCAATGCTTTATTTGCCGAAGGAGGGTTTGCAATATTAAAGCCTATACGTTCTTTGATAAGGCAACTTTTTGCTACGGTAACGTCTATGTTGTTGCTCAAACACGCGCGATCTATTGGTATGAGATTTTCGGTTTCGTATTTTTGAGGTACCTGAAATAAAATAGATTTACTGCCACTATAGACCATGTACGCAGCATACTGGGCAGCTATATCGAGCTGATGTTCATACTGTTCTTTATCCTCCATCCAAGCGTTTACTTTGCTGGCAAAGATGTTCTCATCGATGGGTATGTTAGGGACTTTTAAGATACTGAGTAGGTCTTCTTCAACATTTAGAGTTAGGCTTTTTTGATCAGGAAACTTCTTTATGGCATAGCGCTGCACGAAGTTTCTTTTGCATTTATATAGATCTAGAAATTCTTCGTGGAGTTTTTGATACGTCTTTAGCTCTTCTTCAATATGGAATATTTTTGCGATAAACCTTTCCAATAAGTGGGCGAGTTCTATTATAAGCTCTGCATCGCCTTCGCCAATACAGCGTGCTTCAATTAGCCTTTCAAGCAAGTTTGGGCAATGCCGCTTAACTTCTTCTTGAAAGAGATTATCTATTTTCTTTAACCCGTCTATAGAGTATAGATCTTGGGGTGTTAATGTTAACATCAGCGCTTAGCCCGTGCTAAGTAGAGATTTCTTCATCAAATGCATGGAAACAATGACAAGCGAGGTATTATATCCGGTATACATCTAGTGCTGCAACAACATAGATTTTTACACTTTAACTAAAAGGCAACTTGCCTTACGTAAGCCTTTCTGAAAGGGATTTACCTATAGTGATTTTATATGATTATCAGCCGTTTTGTATTCAGAGAATATTCAATAACCAAATTGAAATATCCCCTTAATGTGCGTAGTGTGTGTTTGGTTACAAGTTAGATCAACTCTTGTCATTAAAAATCGAGGGATGTCACGCGCTTCAGCATACCTAAGTCATATGTCAGGGGAAGTGAAATACTATAAAGGAGTTATTTAGATTAAGGTTTAGAGGTGGATTAAGATATACTGAGCGCGTTTGATTTGAGTTTAGAATCAAGAAACGCGCCACACAATCCATGTTAGCAACATTAACTGTGCAGCGCGCGTGTTAGATCATCCTAATTTATAGGATGCTGCCTTGATAGAACTAGGAACGTGCTATTGTTGATGCACTACCTTTTGAAGCGAATAGCTTAGCCACATGGCCTCCTTCTTCGAGTTGGCGGGCTATTTCAAGTACAGACTTGGTTTTAGTAGGCGCTGACTTGCTTTGTTGTGCCACGCCAACAGATGATTTAGAGTTTGTGTTACCCGAAGTACTAGCGTCAGTTTGAGCAACAATTTGTCTCTTTTCTACAGGAGCATTATTCAGCAAAGAGAAAGAGGGCTTGCTGCTTCCAGAACCAGTTGCGGTCGCATTGACAGGCTTACTTGATGATGGGCCTGCATTAGCAAATAGCGTTTCCAGTCTTGACAATTGTGAAGAATCAGAGAACTTTTTAAACACATTAGGAAGCTCTTTTTTCTCATTTGTACATTCTTTTTGTGTCGTTGAAGAATGCTGCAGCGAAACACTAGATTGGACGCTAGGCTTAGGCTTTACAGCAGGCTTGTTTTTAATCTCACCGTTACTTTGTGCCTGAGACTCAAAAGCAGCAGCTTTTACTTTTACAGAACCCGTAACTGAAACTGAGTTCTTCAAAGATTTGGGCTCGGGATGGGTAGTAGGTTTACTTTCCAGCATACTACTACTTTGAGCAGAAGATCCTATAGCTGAATCAGATTTCTGTAGAGTACCAACTTTTGCAATAGGCTTAGGCTTTACAGCAGGCTTGTTTTTAATCTCACCGTTACTTTGTGCCTGAGACTCAAAAGCAGCAGCTTTTACTTTTACAGAACCCGTAACTGAAACTGAGTTCTTCAAAGATTTGGGCTC
>NZ_JAHLEX010000065.1 GCF_023476575.1 Anaplasma phagocytophilum
TAACAATATGTAACCTGTAGTAATATCAGAACGAGGAATATAGGCCAAGGACTTTTACTGATGCTATAGGCATTGAAGAAAACACCGGTGTTTATCATCCTAGGGTCTTGCATGGGTCATCACATAAATGCAGCAGGAGGAATGGAAAATTCAAGGAAAAAAATACGGTTTTTGTAGGTGGTATAAATTTCCTATCTTCCTGCAATAAATTCACCCTAACACTTAATTACTGAGGACATACTACTTACTTTGGAAAACACGGGTGCATGCCTTTGGTGTGGGTAAAGCAAAGTATTTTACTTGTAGGTATTTTGTTGCTATTAGTGTCTTTTAACTCTGTAGATTGAATGATTATAGATTTGCTTTGCCGCCCGGATGTGTTGCTGTTTGTTGTGGTGTCATTACCATTCGTCTGCTCTGCGCTGATCATAGCTCTGAAAAGGTTTTCCCACTCTCAAGAAGTGCTCTCGACTCTGGCTTCTCTTGCTTTGTTTCTTACAGCATGTGCTTTGTACTTGGGGTTACATTGCAAACCAGCAATACTGCAGCTCCGTTTGTCCTCAGCGATTCTTTTCATTCTTGAACCTGAAGCTTTAGGTATAGTATTCGGGATCTTAGTATCATTCCTTTGGGCTGTGACTAATATCTACACCATAGGTTACATGAATAAGGTTTACGGTAAACTGCAAGACAGATCGGTTTTTTACTCCTGCTTTGCCGCTAGTATAGGCTGCACCATGGGTATAGCATTTGCCGGAAACTTAGTGACTCTCTTCATATTTTACGAGATGCTTACCATATGCACTTATCCTCTAATAATTCATGGCGGAAGTAAAGATTCAATAGCCTCTGGAAGTTTTTATATAAAGACGCTTTTGTGTTCTTCAGTGTTCCTGTTCCTCCCGGCTATTGCTATAGTATGCGTGACAAGTGAGGCTGCTGGGTTGTTCAGCGCGAGGAGTTTCATTTCTGAAACGCACCCTAACCTCCTTCCTTTCATAGTCGTGATGCTATGCTATGGAGTGGCTAAAGCCGCTATAGTGCCGGTACACATATGGCTACCCAGAGCAATGGTCGCTCCAACACCTGTTAGCGCGTTGCTACACGCGGTTGCTGTAGTAAAATCTGGAGTGTTTACCTTAATCAAGATCACTGTATGCGCCCTGGGCATCCATGGAATGTATAACTACTATAATGCCCCTGCAACTATCGATGTAGCACCTCACCACAACATAATGCTATATCTCTCAGTGGTTACTATAATTGCGGGATCTATCTTTGCGGTAGCTCAGAAAAATCTCAAAAGGTTACTCGCGTACTCTACTGTATCGCAGTTATCGTACATAACTTTAGCTTTGTCCATGTTTACTGATGGCGCAGTAGCGGCGGCAGTGTTTCAGATGGTGTGCCATGCTTTTGCGAAAATCACATTATTTTTCGCCGTGGGAGCTGTATATGCTGCTTCTGGTAAAACTATGATAAGGGATATTGATGGTTTGGGCAGAGTTATGCCTATAACTTTCACTGCATTTTGTATTGGAGCACTTGCCATGATCGGCATCCCTCCAGCTGCCACATTTTGGGGTAAGTTCTATATTATTACAGAGGCTTTAAAGCAGCAAAACTACATTGTCATTTTCACTGTCGCCTTAAGTACTGTGCTTAATACCTTGTACTTTGTACCTTTAATGTACAGAGTGTTTTTTGCTGCTGATGCAACGTGTACGGAAAGAGTTAAGGAAGCACCACTCTTAATCTTACTAGCAATGCTCGTATCATCTACGTGTACGATTCTACTGTTCTTAAAACCCAACATCGTACTAGGCATGTTATCTGTACGTTAATCATGATTTGAGTCTTGTACGGGTTATCTTGCAAGTTTTTCAGCGCGCCTGTCGATGTGGCAGATCAGTACACTGTTTTACTACTGCAAATTGCACAATGCGGTTTATCGTCACTGCTGCTGCACTCAACTTGCACAACTGGGAAGCCTAGTGTTCTGTAAATTAACTCCTTTTGATATATACTGGGTGAAGGCAAGGTAGTAACAAATTACTGCCTAGGATGGCTCAATCAGCACTATTTGTATTGACTTGATTTTACGATTGAACTAGCCTTTCTATGATGCAACAGAGTTTTTTAGACGGTTAGAGGTGGGTAGCTATAATTTAAATAGGCTTGCTACTGCCATCCTTTTTGCGTCTTTCATTGTCCTTGTTGTGAGCAATGTGGTGGACCTTGTGTACCATCCCGACTATAGCGGACCTCGTGGATACAGTGTGGATGTACCCACAACGCAGTCTGCAGGTAGCGTGCCTGGAGCTGTTGCACCTATTGTCGATATTGCTGCACTCATGGAAAATGCAAGTGCCGAGAAGGGTAAGGCGGTTGCTAAAAAGTGTTCCGCTTGTCATACTTTCAACAAAGGCGGTCCTCACAGGGTTGGTCCTAATCTATGGGGTATAGTTGGCGCAAAGCAAGCTCGTGCTCAAGGTTTCCCTTACTCTAAGGCTCTATTGAGTAAGGGTGGTACTTGGAGCGAGGAAGAGCTGTTTCAGTTTCTTGACAGCCCTAGAAACTACGCTAATGGTACTCGCATGGCGTTTGCTGGACTAAAGCCTAAAGACATTGCAGATGTGTTGGCGTATTTTAAGTCTCTAGAGAAGGGAGACTCCTAAAAGCTGGTGTGTGGTGCCATAGCATGTTTTCCTATTGTTGTGAGGAAGATGTTCTATTGTGTATTCACATGGGTTGTATATCAAGTTGGGTGTTGTTGACATGCGGTGGTTTGCGCAGCATGCCGCCTTAGCATTGAGCTATATGGCCTATGGATGAGTTTGCCACGTATTGCGGTTCACAATAAATAGCGATATACTGGGCG
Organism: Anaplasma phagocytophilum; assembly: GCF_023476575.1. Classification (GTDB taxonomy): domain Bacteria; phylum Pseudomonadota; class Alphaproteobacteria; order Rickettsiales; family Anaplasmataceae; genus Anaplasma; species Anaplasma phagocytophilum_A. The sequence goes on from NZ_JAHLEX010000065.1 coordinate 2,882, forward strand.
TATGTTATGTCTACCAGGCAATATGGGTACAGAAAAGATTCTTAAGTTGGACGATAGTTCGTACATAGCTTACAAGCAGTTGGATTTTGGCGGAAGGGTGTCTGTTGTGTTCCTTGGGGGCTTCATGTCCAATATGCAGGGTACGAAAGCCACTGCAATTTTTGATTACTGTATGTCACATAAGATAAATTGCACGGTTTTTGACTATTTTGGTCATGGAAATTCAAGTGCGGATTTTAAAGACTGTACGCTTAGTTACTGGAAACAGTGCTGTGATAACGTGGTTGAATTGTTAACAGAAACTCCCCTTGTATTAGTAGGATCTAGCATGGGAGGGTGGTTAGCGTTACTGACTGCTTTGTCTTTTCCGGAAAGAGTTAAGGGATTGGTAGGGTTGGCTTCTGCGCCGGACTTCACTGAGACCATTAATATGTCACCAGAGGAAAGGGACCATCTTACATTCGTGGGTCATGTAGAACTGCACAGCAAAGAAGATTGTAGCTACATAATCACACAAAAGTTGTTACTAGATGGGAAGAATCATCTGCTACTTGATAGGGCAGAGATACCATTGGATTGTCCCATAGTTTTGATCCATGGCATGGCTGATTTTGTCGTCTCTTACCAGACTTCAGTTGCTATAGCTGAAAAGGTGAGATCAAATAATGTAGAGGTTCATCTTATAAAAGACTCCAACCACGGTCTTCATGACTCCAAAGCTTTGCCAATTGTCCTGGGATCTATAGGTAAAATGGTGTCTTCGGTAGAGGCTTCCCTATAAGCTATTGTAAAATTTCACAGACCTTCGTGTACTCTGTAACTTCGTGATGGAGCACTAGATAACTTTTGGTAGTCAAGTGAAAGAGCATAAAATAAAGTACCTGACGCTAGATAACGGATCTGCTATCGCCTACAAACATAATGAGAGACAAAGTAACGCAACTGTTGTGTGCATGGGTGGATTTTCGTCCGAGATGCATGGTGTTAAGGGTTCTGCACTCTTCGGCCACTGTTTAGCTGAAGACATAGACTGCATAGTTTTTGACTATCTTGGCCATGGTGTCTCTAGTGGAGATTTTAAGCAATACTCCATATGCGATTGGTATAAAAACTGTTGTCATGTAATTGAGGCATTAACACAAAAACCTCTTATCCTTGTAGGTACAAGTATGGGGGGATGGCTTATGTTGCGTATTGCAATGTCTTATGCTTCCAGAATACTCGGGCTAGTTGGTTTTGCCGCTGCACCAGATTTTACTGAAACTTTAGAAATAAGTGCCGATGAAAAGCGCGAAACAGAAAATACTGGCTTTGCCACATCTTACGTAAAAAGAATGTGCGGACTTCTAGGCCTTTCTCAAGAGCTATGTAACGATACAATACATAGCTTGAGCAGAGAAAAGAGCCTACACATTCTCCAAACTGGGGAGGTAACAATATTGAAGAATAACCGTAGCTATACAATCACACCCAGATTGAAAAAAGATGGTAAAAATTATTTACTTTTAGACATGCCAGAAATTCCCATAGACTGCGATACTGTACTCATTCACAGCATAGCAGACAAAGTAATACCATACAGCTCTTCCCTTTCTATTGCAGAAAAAATACGCTCCAAGAACGTTTCAGTGCACTTAATAAAATCAAGCGACCATTTATTGATAGACGATCAGCCTTTGAAGGTCGCTTATAGTGCAATACGAAACCTTATTACATAAAACGAATTTTTCCAACTTAGATGCAGTGTCAAACCACTACTCAGCTTAATTGACCCAACTTTTTCAGGGAAAGAATATTCTTTCCCTGAAATTTTATTTCTTCTAGAACTGTGGGAAAGGAATCATTTAGCATGCCCTACTTTCTTTGAAGCTCTCTCTTGTTGTGCAGACAGTCTTTGTGTATGTTTGCTTGCTGTACCACCACCAACATCAGATCGCTCATTAATGCTGCTATCATAGTCTTTCTTTGTCACGCTTACCAGCTTAACAGCATTAGACTCCAATCCGTGCAATGGAGAGTATTTCAAATGCGTTGCAGACAGCTCTTTAGTGCTATGCAGAACACCTTTTCCAACTGAGGAGGGGAATAGCGTTTTTTGCAATGCTTCCGTAACATGCTCAGGAACTTGAGCAATACCTCTAGCTGCGGATCTAGATGCCTTAGTTACGCCATCTTTAGTTGTCCTTGCAGCTTTCCCAATACCATCACCTACAGATGTTGCTGCTTTTGATGCACGCACCGGAACTTGAGCAATACCTCTAGCTGCAGATCTAGATGCCTTAGTTATACCATCTTTAGTTGTCCTTGCAGCTTTCCCAATACCATCACCTACAGATGTTGCTGCTTTTGATACAGGTTCTACCACTTTAGCATTAATACCTTGAGATACAGATCTCGCTGCTCTAGTTACACCATCTTTAGTTGTCCTTGCAGCTTTCCCAACACCTTCACCTACAGATGTTGCTGCTTTTGATGCACGTTCAGGTACCTTAGCAATACCTTGGGCCGCTGATTGCGCCATTTCGGCAATCCTTTCCTTAACCGAAGTCGTACGTTCCGAAAATGAGATTGGGCTTTCCTTAAACCCACTATCTATCTCATTTCCTATTTCAACAAAACGCCCGACTACTTCTTGTACCTTCGGAGTTTTCTTCTCAGAAGTTATAGTACATGTTCCTCTTCTAGCCATAATAATTAATAATATTAAAATATTAATATGATGACTGAAGTGTTAATTTATAGTTAAAATCTTACTCTATGTATTATGATATAACCCACTATTTCAGAAAAACATCTGTTATAAAAGAAAAGTATTTTTCGCAGAACAGGAAAAGACGGACCCGCAGATACAGACCCGAAAGAAAACAACTAGAGCACGAAAAAGAATAACTGGAGTGGGCAGTAACAGACTCGAACTGCTGACTTCCTCGGTGTAAACGAGGCGCTCTACCAACTGAGCTAACCGCCCTTTTCAGTACATACTCTAAACCATAAATAAGCTTACTGCAATACTGAACTTTTAATGTTTTTATATTGTTTTATGCCTTTCTGCCTACATGCTCCAAGAACAGTATTGACCAGCAGAAATGCAATGGTCATTGGCCCTACCCCTCCTGGCACTGGAGTGATAGCTGCTACTTTATCTCTCACACTTTCAAAATCTACATCACCAACGAATCTATTCTTGCCCTCACTTGTGACCAAATTGATGCCGACATCTATCACTACAGCTCCTGGACTCACCCACTCAGACTTCACCATCCGCGCTTTACCCACTGCAGCAATTATTATCTCAGCATCACGGCAATGCTCCTCTATATTAACCGTTGCGGAGTGTAAAATAGAAACCGTACAATTTTCATACATCAACAACAACGCTACTGGCTTTCCTACAATATTTGATCGCCCAATTACCACAGTCCTCTTCGATGATAATACAGGCATCACTTTCTTGATCAGATATACACATCCCTGCGGAGTACATGGCACCATGCAATCCATCTGTCCTGTAAGCAACTTGCCGGCATTTACATTGTGAAATCCATCAACATCCTTTTCCGGATCAATGGCATTAATTATCAAGATTTTGTCAATATGCTTAGGCAGTGGTAGCTGTACCAAAATACCGTGCACATTTTCGTCTTCATTCAGTTCCTGTATTATTCCCAATAATTCTTCTTGGGTGGTCTCATATGGTAACGCAATGGTTTTGGAGTTTATACTGAGCTCTTCGGCCTTCCTTTGTTTATTACCCACGTACAACCGGCTGGCAGGATCATCTCCAACAATAATCACGACCAACGACGGAAATAAACCCTGTTCCTTTTTCAAGCTCTCTACTACTACTTTCAGTCTTCCTAATAGATCCGCAGCAGAAGCCTTACCATCTATTATATTGTTTTCGTATATACCCATGACGCACCACTTTCTTCAAAAAACACTATATCCCCAACAAACGTACCTACCACAACGTTACAACAACGCCTGCATACAACTCATACATTATCAGGCAAACCGACAACTAGCACGCGACACATATTCAACATGATATATCAGCTAAACCACATAAACAAAAACTAGCGCTAGATCCTATGCAACACGACCAAGATAATTTTAATCTTGTGTAACACGTGACACATCATCTGCCAATCTAATATCCTCATGACATGCATTATAAATTCTATTGATAACTTGATAGCTCAACTACATACCAATTTCTATATAACACTGCGTCCGAACACTACAACAATTCCGCAACACAACACCGGATAACTGAAGAAGTTATAGCCCCGTTCTTTCACTGGTTCTCTGTGGATTTCCTGGTTTTAGGTGTAGTTTCCATATTCATAGGATACAGTCCCCCTGCCATATTCTCCGTGGAAGATAAGATACACCAGAGACTCTAAA
>NZ_JAHLEX010000066.1 GCF_023476575.1 Anaplasma phagocytophilum
AGATTTATAGCGTCTTTAGCAACCAGCTCTTTTGTAATTTCTTCTCTTGCCGCATCTTTACCTATGGCAGTAGATCTCGCACCTCTAGATCTCTTATAACCTCTTCTACAGAAGATATAGCGTCTTGAAGCTTTTAAAGTATTTATCTTTTTTCACCAGATAGCTATTAACACTTGTAAAAACGGTATAGGTATATACCTCACAGATAAGTGCTACTTCGTGCATCCGACAACACTCTTGCTCAGATATATACTTTCTGACTGTCTCCATCTCCTTGTTTTATACACTAATACGGCCTGCCATATTGTGGTAGCTTCTCTCTGATTCTGGAAAAAAGCTCATATTCTGCAAACTTGGAAAAATCTTCACGTGGGTAAAATGGCGTCATCTCTTCCTGGAATTTTATCAAAAAGTTTTGTAACCCTTCCTTTGCAGATTGTATAACCTCATGGAGGTCTTTAATCTCTGTAATTTCTACGGATTCTGGAGTAATCCTCCAATACGCAAAAGATACCTCTTTCATCCCATTGCTTTCTGAAACACATATAGAGTCGATTACACCTCTAGACTCAAATCCGCACTGTATGTCAATTTGAGAGGGGACCATACCAACTTTATAACATACCACTGAGGGCGATTTTTCCCACAAATACGAAACACTGTCGCACTTTGATATGACCTTTATCCCCTTACTTACATCCCAAGTAAAATGAGGTTCTACATCTATTGCAGAAATATTGCACTTTCTTTCTTTATCTACTTGAAAAAAGTTATCTGCCATCCTCTCAAACCTTGGCCACCATAATTTTTCAATATACGGATAGCTCTTGCATATAGTAGCAAACTCTCTTTTTGCGATATCTAGCAAAACGTTATAGTCGCTGCCAAGGCCTATATCTTTCAAGTATTGTAGTAATATACTACGCACTGTAATAGCGAAATTTTTCGCCATGTTCCCGGTGTTTACTGGTCTTATAGGATAGATACCCAAAACATAACGTGAATAGAAAGCATAAGGATTGCTGATCAGCGTGCCTAAAGCTTCAGCTGTCAATACAGAAAGTACCTGATTCCTAACTTCAAGTTTAGGATTAGGTTCACAAAGAAAGTTACTGAGAGAAGCCGATTTATCTACGTTCAAATCTATAGAAGCAACTGTACGGCTGTCAGAAGATTTAGACGCATTGGAAGATGATAATAAAAAATCTAAATACCTAATAAGAAGTGGCGCTTCAGTGACTTTACCGCAGCTTTCAACTGACCTGGTGATATAAAGACGTTTCGCATGAAAGAGATTATACAATATACTCAAGGAGATGCCCTCATACTCTTCATCAGTGGGTATCTGCAACTTTTTTCTGATGGCATTGTTGAGTAAAGAACTTCGTCTTACTGAAGCAAATCCCCCTTCGTTAAAACCAGCTATAATTACAACTTCGCTCCTGACTGAGCCTATTGAAAATATATCATTCCTTTCATCCTTAAAATAACACTCCAAGATATCCTTACATATGTGCTTATAGTTACGTACAGTGAATGTCTTCTTCCCATTACAATAGTCCCTAAGATTTCTAAATAGTGCTTCTATTTTCTCAAAGATTCCATTACAGCTATCCCCCTGAACATTTTCCCCAACTAAATTCCTGATACTTTTTAAATGAGCCTGTATTATCTCGCCTAAAGAATGTTTGCCACCTAGTCGCATAAATGGCTCCATCGCTTCTACTACTCTGCGCCAATATTCCTTTAATTCTGCACTTCCCACTTCATATACAGCATTACTAATTGCTTCAAATCCTGAAACTGCATGCTTTCTTATTATTTCTGTTTCAAATTGATAAACTGCCGCCCTATATACCTCTCCATCTTCATAGCCCATCGTTACCATGCAGTGTTTTACCATTGACAAAAGATGCGCTGCTTCACCTTCTGATACCACAACCTCTATAGCACACTGCATAAGGGTCGTAATCACATGCGAATAGTCGCACTTAACTTGCTCTGAATCGCCCAATGACAACATAGAGTATATTCTAGATGACAAAGAGTCACTCCCTAGAAACACCGTACATACCCCCTGTATAGACCGTGTACAGCCTGCTATCTCCGATGCATACTGGTAAAGCCCTACCTTGATATCTGGAACACTACTTGATGTAGTGCTATTTGCATTTTTTTCAGTACCGTGAAATACGCCTCTATCATTCTCTAACACGCTACAACAATGCCGTTGCGCAATCTCTATAACCTTGCGCGCTTCTTCATTTTCTGAATTACATATCACTAATTCAATGTTTTGTTGCTCTTTAATGCGGTAGTATCGCTCATCTGATAGGTCAGGTATTTCAAAATTAAATGCTAAATCAACGAGATGGTTTTTGTCCCGTTGACCAAGAATACTCACTTCTTCTCTGCCTATCCCTAATGCAGCAAGCAGCTTCATAAAACGGTACTGATGATGCCCCATTTCCAGCGTTTTCCATTTATGCTCAGGCATTTCCAAATCTACGTATGGCAGTATGATAAAGCTGTCGGAAATACTCCCAAAAACTAACCGTAAAAGTTCTGAAAATGCTCTATTAGAAGCTATTCCTGCTACCACAACCTTCTTTCCAGATAAACACAATTCCGATAAGAATCTTTCGACTTGTGGAATCACTAATGCATAACTGTTACTATGCCCTGTACTTTTCCACCACCGGACAAAATCAATTAAGAATTCTGACGTTAAACACCGGTACCCAAAAAGATCTTCTTCATCTAACAGCGCACACAATCCATCCAAATCAGAACAGTTGAGATAGATTTCATCAAGCATCAAAAGTAATTCTTTTGCCAAACTTACAGGATAGTCTGTATTGCGGAGTACATTCCATTCTTCTATAAACTGCATGAATAACAAAAGTGCTCCCGCACGGGCTTCTATATCATCTCCGTGTATAATCTTCACAATCTCCGAAAATACCAAAACCGCTACGTTATTTTTTTCGCATTGCTTTGAAAAGTAGAATTGTAAGCATTCTGCATCACTACGATTAGGCACAACAACAGTGTCAATTTTTCTAAAATCCACGAATTTGGCGACTACTTCCCAAAATAGTCCACTGCTGTGAATTACAAATATCCTACTGTTCACATCACCCAAACTCACAAACAGACCTGTGTAAATTTAGGCAAGTGTACACATGAGACAATACAGAGTCACTAACAATAAGCTATCCCATCCAAAATGCCATAGAATGCTCGGCAGAAACCGGTAAAACCTTCAGGCGCACCTATTATATAGATGTGATAGAAACACAAAACTCTACATGGCAAATTCCCTACTCTGCAAGTTCAGAATTGTAAGGTTTCTAGTGGAACTCATCTTAGGCAGCAGAAAGTACTTCTATGTTTACTGTTAAACTGCAAAAACAGGCGTGGAGCTTGATAATGGCTATCTCCTATATGTCAGCGTCAATTATCGGCATGTCCACATAAAAAAAACTTCACATATATGTATCACGTTGCGTATAACCAGGAAAATTACTAACTATCTTAATATATTTGTCTGACATCTCAGTACAAATGAATTATTGATGTCATCTTACAAAAAAAATATACTCGGGGTAGGTTATTTTGTGTTTTGAGCATGCAGTTCCCAAAAACTCGACTTAGACGTAAGCGCGCTTATGGATGGATGCGTGACATGGTTCGGGAGACAGTCTTGCATCCTAAGGATCTGATTTTGCCTATATTTATCCATGAAAAAGAAGAAGCATCCGTAGTCTTGGAAGGATTAGACTGCATGAAGCGAGTCTCAGCTACAGAAGCAGTGCATCTTGCTCAGGAAGCTCATAGCTTAGGCATTAGTGCTATCATACTATTTCCTGCAGACTGTGAAAAGTCTCCTGATGCTGCTGAGGCTTCTAATCCAGAAAATTTAATTTGTAGAACAATAAGACTAATTAAGGAATCTGTTCCTGATATAGGTGTAATGGCGGATGTCGCTTTAGATCCGTACACGACCTCTGGACACGATGGGATTGTGGTAAATGGGGTAGTAGATAATGATGCCACGTTGGATGTATTGTGTAAGCAAGCAGTTGTCCTCGCCGCGGCTGGATGTGATGTAGTAGCCCCTTCTGAAATGATGGATGGTAGGGTTGGAGTCATACGGGAGTTCCTTGATAATTGTTCGTTTAGCCACGTAAGCATTTTGTCGTATGCAGCAAAGTTTTGCTCACACCTTCATAAGCCATTCCGCGTAGTGGTTGGGTCACGTACAGCATCTCAATCTGTGGATAAAAGCACTTACCATATGGATCCTGCGAATGCACGAGAGGCGCTGCTGGAAGCACAACTTGATATTGATGAAGGGGCTGACATGGTGTTGGTCAAGCCAGGGATTTTTTACTTAGACGTCCTTTCTTCCATAAGTAACACGTTTGATATACCTGTGCTTACTTATCAGGTTAGTGGGGAATATTCCATGCTGAAGGCCGCTGCCCTGCAGGGATGGTTGGATTATGAGGAATGTATGTACGAAGCACTGCTGAGTATGAAGCGTGCTGGCGCACGAAATATCATTACCTATGCCGCGCTGGAAGTTGCAAGGAAGTTATGCGGCACAGGTGGTGTATAGTGACAAGAATACTCGTAAAACAGCTAAATTATGGCCCTAATGCGGTTCAGAGTAATTGTGAGAGGCTACTTGCCGAATGTGTAGAGGCATCCGCTGGAGATATTGTGCTATTTAGCAGGTATGCAGTCTGCGGATACTTTAACAAGGCTCCCCTGCTTTCTGGAAGCCTTTTACAGCTTTGTAACAAACACCTGGAGAGCTTAGCTTCAAATATAGGTGACGTCTGTGCTATAGTTGGGGGGCTGGCACTGCAAGATGGAATGTTGACTGAAGCTATCTATCTAGTATCAGATGGTAAATATGAGAAACTCATAGATCTTCCTATTTCTTCATATGATGCAACAGGAAAATATGTCGTTTTAAGCTTAGGTGGCTTGCGCGCAGCATTGCTACTAGAGGAACATACCTCACATTCAAATGCACAAACCTGGTACCGTACTTGCAACAACGTGCCCCCTGATATAGATGTGCTGATACTATTGGGGAGGTCACCGCATGGCTATTGCAGTTTGCTTAGTTCTGATGCTGCAATGTCGATAATGCGGAACCATAGCGCATTTATTTATCTCAACATACTGGGGGGGTATGGGAGCAATGTCTTTATAGGGGGATCTCTGGTATACGATGGAATAAATGCCACTACGCTCGCACTTTGGGAAGAAGACTCTGGGATCATTGAAATTGAGGCTACGAATAGCATAGTAACATGCGCTGATGGAGTTCCTAGATCGCATTCAAAACATATTTTGGAACGTAACTGTATTCACAATAGCTCTAATGGTCCATCGGGAAATATTACCCTTGATGCTTCTCTTCCTCTGCAAAAAAGGGTAACTGAAGGAGTTTTGTCTACTTCAAAACATGTTATACACCACCCCAGCATTACCGTATTAGAACCTCATACTCTGGATGCCCACTCCCAGTTACATAATCTTAAAGTTTTCAGTCTTGCTGAGCTAAAGTCCAAGAACGTGGACCGAAATATGTTTGTATACCAGATGCTTATGCTTGCATTAAGGGATTATGTAAAAAAAAGCGGTTTCTCAGGAGTGCTATTAGGGCTATCTGGAGGTATAGACTCCGCACTCGTAGCTGCCATAGCTTCTGACGCTCTAGGAGCAGAGCATGTGCATACATTTATGTTGACTACAAGACATACTTCTCAATCCAGCGTGGACGACGCGCAACGGTGTGCTGGGCTTCTTGGAACGCATTATAAAGTTGTGTCAATAGAAGGAGCATTCTGCACTTGTATTGAGAGCTTAAAGACATATATTGATACCCCTACTCCTAATAATGCACTAGAGAACATGCAGTCTAGAATTAGGGGAATGTTTTTGATGGCTATAAGCAATGCCACCTCGCTTCTTCTTCTGGCTACTGGAAATAAGTCGGAATTGCTTACAGGTTATATGACTTTATACGGTGATACTTGCGGGGGATATGCTCCGATTAAAAATATATACAAGACAGATGTTTATGATCTTGTGAAGTGGCGTAATAGCAATATTCCCACAAATTCACGTTGTGAAAAAATACATATAATCCCCAACACAATAATAACAAAGGCCCCTTCGGCAGAGTTAAAACCTAATCAGACTGATCAGGACACTTTGCCTGAGTACAATAAACTTGATGGTATTCTAAGTTTATTAGTAGACAGATGTGCTACTAGAGAAGATATTGTTCTTTCTGGTTATACTGAAGAAGAAGTGGATCTGGTCATGGATCTTGTGAAAAAATCTGCTTTCAAGCTCGATCAAATTGTACCAGGACCTGACATATGTGCTAAACCATGAAAAACAAAACTGCTACTGCATTGGCATTTTTTATTCCACAATCCTGCGTAAATATTGGCTGAACAGCATAAATTACGTAAAGATTTGTGTTGATCTTGCAAAAGAGCCATGACCTTCCTAGAAGAGAGCGCTACTGGGTGCTGAGTGACTTGTCTGTAATAGAATGATATCGGCACATATTCTGCACACTATCAAATCTCTTTGCTTCTCACAAGTATAAGGAGTGAAAAACCTATTTTCAAACTCATCAACATAACCTGACATACGTGCTCAACTATGAAAAACAAAATTCCCTGCAACTTGCGTTAATTAATAGGCTAAATTAGCATTTCACAATCTACAAATTAGATAAGTCTTATCTCGTTACTCAAGATATATTCAATTACTAATACTCGCAAAAACACATATGATACTCACAAGAAGTACATCCCATTGTTGCTCTACCGTGTTACTAACAATAAATAGAGACGACAGTATACAGCTTTGGGTTCCCTTGCACCCTTGGAGCACGCCATAGTAACCACGCAGAGAAAAACCCCACACGTCCCATGCAGAATGGAGTATGCTATCTAAACCCTTATACTACTTTTTCTAACAGATTGATCCACACGCGTATATTGATGCAATGCGACTACGACGCACAACATACAGCGTGCAAAATCTCTGTGCATAGTAAATAACAAGAGCACTTTCAAGCTTATGGCAGTCAATACACCTTAGGCCTTTTTTATTCTCCTTATTT
>NZ_JAHLEX010000067.1 GCF_023476575.1 Anaplasma phagocytophilum
CCACTATTTTAAATTGCGTCAATAACAGTTTGCCTTATGATCTCAGCTGCTTTTGTAGCATATTCGCTTGGCAGACTTACTCGGGCTGTACTGGGACTTCCTCCTCCTTTTCCTTGGACTTGCTGCTCTAATGCTTTAACTATCTCTGTTGCTTTAATGTTTTTGATTACACCTTCCCCTACGCCTATTATAAACGTTGACCTCTTGCCATCCGTCGTCGAGATGGCCAGCGCTTTTCTTTTTACTTAATAAGCTCGGAACCATTTCCAAAGTTCTAGGGGAGCACTCCTTCTCAATTTAGTAAGCGCTTTACTTGAACAGATTCAAAAACTTCAAAAGTAACTTCTGCCGCACAACTATCCGAACATAAAATTGACCGCCAGTGGACTTTGACACACTACTAATCACATGTAACTCGAAAATAAACACTAAAAATATAAGGAAAGAGCAGACTACAGGGCGTCTATAGTCTCATAAGCGCACTACTCTTCTCTTTGAACAGAATTTAGGAAAATTAAACGTGATGATCGATGAGAAGATGAAAACCTATATTCTCATTGGCATTATGATGTGCATTCCATATTCGCCATCCTTAACCAGTACTGCTGCACTGCCGTCGCTAAATACTATTTCACAAACACCCTTTATGCTCCCCAACACCTCCATTAGGTATCTTGCATTTAACCCTATTACTACGTCATCTCCTTCATAGTCTACAGCCAACTCTTCGCTTGCATCTCCCTGATCCGACGACGCCGAACTTAAAACCAGCTTACCTTTGCTAAAGGAGAGCTTGATTGCTTTTACCTTGTCGAATACTACTACTGATACCCGGTCTACTGCACTCTGCAACACACTTGCATCGATTGATACGCTATTACCGCATTCCGTTGGTATAATGGCAGCGTAGTCCGGAAACGTACCGTCCAACACCTTGGACACCATGAAGTAGCCCTTATACCTAAAGCATATTTTCCTATTAGATATTCCTACAGAGACCAATTGTGCCGCATCACCTCCACCATGGCTAATGATCTTCAAAACCTCATTAACTGTCTTACGCGGGATTATAACCGCAATACCAGAATGCAATCCTTCAGGCTTACCTATCTTCGCCAGCGATAAACGATGACCATCTGTTGCCACACAACATAGCATTTCGTCATCCACATGGAAGTACACCCCCCTTAGATTATACCTACTTTCCTCAACAGACATGGAAAACTTGGTCTTATTCAAAAGCTCCGCAAGACTAGTTGCAGGTACATCAAACCCGCAATCAAGGGAACTACCCTCAATATCAGGAAACTTCTCTGGAGATATAACGTGAAGATAGAATCGCGCATTTCCACACGCCACAAGCAACTTTCCTTCATTCAGCTTAAACCTAACGTCTGCTCCACCAGAAAGCTTTCTAACTATGTCATACAGCAGCTGCGCAGAAGCTACCGCTACACCTTCCGTAGCAACATTAGACTGTACACACGCCTCTATTGACACATCTAAATCTGTAGAAGTAAACTCAACAACTGAACCCTTAGCTTCTATCCTAACACAGGACAGAACAGCAATACTGTTACGCCGCTCGATAACACTGCTAACATAATTCAGCGCTTGCAGCAGATCTTCTCGACTGATACTGAAATCAAGCCCTCTACTTATCTCACCGCTCATAAGCCCCTAAGACTACTTCCCAAAGTTGCGCATTCTAAACATAATCCAGAACAATGTCAATACGAAAAGCTCAACAGAAGGCTTAATACACCCACTGATATCACTGAACAGCCCTATGTCTGATGACTGAATATATCTACACCATCCCAGCCCAACAGATCCAATTCCGCACGCACAGGAACAAATTTAAAACACGATTCGGCCAATTCCTGCTTTTCCTCGCGCTCCAGCATCATGTCCAACTTCTTTTTGATCGCATGCAAGTAAATGACATCTGCCGCTGCATAACTCAGTTGCTCTGCAGTCAAAACCTCCCTACCCCAATCAGATGACTGCTGAGCCTTATTAATTTTGACCCCAAGGAGCTCATAGCATAAATCTTTAAGACCGTGATGGTTGGTATAAGTCCTAACTAACCTCGACGCTATCTTGGTGCAATAACAAGGCATTGCCCACATTCCAAAACCATGCCTAATCGCAGCAACATCAAACCTTGCAAAGTGAAAAATCTTCAGAACACCGGGATCCGATATCACTTTCCTGAGATTCGGAGCACTATAATCACCATCAAACTTTACAAGATGCGCATCGCCGTTACCCGCTGATAGCTGCACTAAACACACCCTATCTCGCCGGCAAACCAAACCCATGGTTTCCGTATCCACAGCAACCATACCGCCCAGATCCACGTCATGTGGCAAATCATTGCGATGCACGAATACAGCCATGCAAAACCCCGCTCCCTACCTACAGGGCTTAACTCTATCACACACCTTGAAAAAAACAATCCACAAAACTAAGCTTCTTCAGCATAATCCCGATTTTGCTCTGCAGACCACTCATACCCAGAAGCCTTGCTAGCACCATCCTCCTCAGTAGAACTGGCCACAGCGCACCTCTTCTCAGCGGCCCCAGAAGAATCATCCTCTCCATCATCGCAAGGATGCTCCTTAAGTACATAGCCCCTGCCCCATACCGTCTCGATGTAATTTTTCCCGTTATTAGCGACCTTCAGCTTCTTGCGCAACTTACACATGAACACATCTATGATCTTATCATCAGATGGCTCATCCAGCTCCCTATATAAATGCGACAAAAACATCTCCTTTGTGAGCACAGTTCCCAACCTAGACGACAAAAGCTCCATCATGCCATATTCTTTCTTAGTCAAGTGTATGATGTTCCCGTTGCATGAAACACACTTGTGATCCAAGTTTATTGATATATTTCCGACACGCACTATCGATTCAGGATGCCCACGAGTACGTCTTACAACAGCCTTGATTCTTGCAAGCAATTCACTCTTATGAAAAGGCTTGGTAATGTAATCATCAGCACCATAATAAAGTCCCTTAACCTTATGAGCTACCGACGAAATACATGACAATATTAGTACAGGTACTCTGATACCTGACTCCCGAAGCTTCACTAATATGTCATATCCATCAATCTTTCCAGGAAAGTGTATATCTAGTATAACAACGTCATAATCATCGTTCTTGGGAATTATACTACCATAGCAGTCCTGAGCGGAAGCCATAGTCTCACAAAAATGCCCTTCTGCAGACAAAGAAGCCTCAACTGCTTTAGCACAAGCAACATCATCTTCTATTAACAGTATGCGCATACCTACACCTCAAAAACCAAACAAAACCCTGGCACACAACGACTCACAAACGTTCCTTCCTCTACACCCTCGCTAGAAACTAACATGCATACCATCATTATTAGCAAGCATGATCTCACGAAATGTATAACATATTTCTCATATGTTGCACATACAACACAGTAAAACCCGTCATCCTCTACCTAAAGTCGCGTCTATTATAAGCACAACAACCAACTCAGCCAACCGACCACACAGGAACAATATAACACCTTTCACAAGCGTTAACACATTATTAATAACATCATAACGACAGAAAAACCCCTACCGTAGCGCTCTTGCATACCATATAACACGTCCCAAAATCTCAATATCTTCAACTGTACACTCATACGATGAGTACTTCTTATTGTCGCAAACTACATGCAACACTATTTTGCTACTGTCCCTAATATACTCTAATCTACGAATCAATATGCCGATTGAATCCTTAATTGCAAACACCCCAGCAGGATGTGCAACTTTATCTGATATATCTACTAACACAATATCCTGCCCAAACAGGGTCGGAGACATGCTGTCTCCCTTAACATCATAGAAGCGTAAATGTTCTGTATGAAACGGTAATTTCGTATTTGCTGGCACATAAAATTTTTCATATTTTATGCTACCCTCCACACCCTCATCTTCTAAGTAAGATATAGGACTAATGCCACCAGAAGCAACCTCACAAAGCCCATCATCACTGCCTACTAAATATGCCAAAGGAACCTGCAATACCTCAGCAATGGCCATAAGTTTCTTTGACGTGGGATTGCTAGACTTACCACTCAAAATATCATAGACGAACGACTTCCCAACAGAAGCTTTCTCAGCTAGCTCGCGAGCGTTTACGCCAATTTTATCCATCTGAGACCTGATTCTGCTGGCAACTATACTACTGCAACCACCTTGTTCTTCCATAAATTCGCCTTACAGTTAATATCAGTACAGCTTGTACAATTTTCAATACATAAACTCAAGCATTAATGTCCTAGTAGCTTGTCAACATTATGATCGCACAATAGTTGCTTAATAAATTTATGGTAAAGCATAACAAAAATTCCCTTGTTACTACAAACAACTAGTGAGGATAGTGTTAATTTCGGATGTATAATACGCAAAAGAAGGAATAGGCTCATACTACTGCCATTTTCAACCGTATATAATTGCAGATTGTATGTGCCTGATTAACAGACATCTTAACTCTTTTTAGAAATGTCACTAAACTGCTACTTAAAGAGGTGTGCTGTATACAAAAATGACATCTTTTATGAAAAGGGCTTGCTGCAGGAGTACGTGCCGTGCTCATAAGCCAATACACGGCACACTAAGATATACTGCTCAAGCACTCTCAATATCTTTATAAAATTAGAGTATCTTCCAAAATGCTAGGCAAGACAGTCACGATGTTCGTGCACGTGGTGATATGTCTTATATGATATGTCCTGCCGCTAGCTAACAAACAGCAACATGCTCTACCTAAAATCGATACGTACGACACCACTGTTTCACTTATACAGCGCTAATTTTTCCTTTTCTTAGCTGCTATAATAGCAGAACGTATTAGCTCCTTCGCAGAAGCAGCATCTTGCCAACACCCTACTGAAACAAATTTGTCTTTCTCCAATTTCTTATAAAAAGAAAAAAAGTGGGAAATAGAATCTAAAAACGTGCTTGGTAAATCAGAGTAATTAATAACATTCCCGTAATACTGGTCCACTTTTGTCGCCGGAACAGCCAATACCTTCGCATCTTCTCCTTTTTCATCATTCATCATCAAGACACCAACCGGACGAACGCACATTACTGTACTTGGCATCACAGGAAACCTTGCCAGAACTAATACATCCACAGGATCTCCATCACCAGCAATTGTGTTGGGAATAAAACCGTAGTTACACGGATAGTACATTGCAGTCGGCAAAAACCTGTCAACCCACAAGGCACCGTTCTTCTCATCAAACTCATACTTAACAGGGTGAGAATCCTGACTCACTTCAATAACAACATTTACCTCTTCAGGAGCATTACTCCCACTTCCTATATCATCTAAGTTCATACCTTTTCTCCTGCACATACTTTTAAAAAGTAACCCCGATTGCAGAGCACGGAAAGTAATACACACTCAACATCTTATTTTACTACCTATAAGAGCGAATGCACATTCCATGTTTACAAACGCAAAACATCACAAAACGTGATACTACAATCATACTACCCTCTCAAAAATAAATACAGTGTATAGCTGCTCAATCGCCGAACTTAAATACTTAAAAAGCTATCGATTGCAAAAAATCGCACTACAAGATCATCTTAAGCAAACCTCTCTTCTGCCTAATGCATTTCGTGCTTATAAACGGCAAAGAACCCTATATCCCTCTTATCAAAGCACATTCAGATGTTGCCCAACTTATATGCAGCTCAGCATTATACAGATCAAGAGCTTGCATCCAAAATCAAGCATTACTACTAAGCAGAGCTCAGTGCACTTACTTACCCTATATAAAGAAAATACGCTCAATACCTATAAACGGGAGAATACTGATCCCAGTATCGAGTTTGAAAATGGTGTGCTTTGATCTTGAGACGGAAGTGTTGGAATTATAGTATCAAGTATATTACAAAGCTCCATGTGATAGGCTAGAACTAGTAGTTGAACATGAAAAATTCGGTGCATAAATTAAAGCAAATTCTCACCAGATAATCACCTAGGCAGTTCGCTGATTCTGTATGTCTCCCTACTACATGCTGGGCACTCAGTATGAGAATGAACTTGTAGATTCAATATTATAGGCAGACTGCCAATATCATGAGGGAAACATTGCTGCGATAAAAGTGTTGCTCCCCAACGTCCTGATATTAACTGAAAAACATGATGAGGAGCATTGTGAATCTCCGCCTTCATCTTTGATATACCCTCGTAAAGAATCGTCACTTCTTCTTTGTGCTTGCTCTGTATGCTATAGACCTGCTGCAATACTAGTACTAGCCAAGAAAAGTAACAAAAGCTGTGATTTGCAATAGATAGTATGCCTCTTGCACTTCATATTCACTCTAAGCGTATAATAAAGTTTCCTGTTTTTACATCAACTGACGCAACGTCTATCACCCTTTATACCTCTAAGTGCATTACCTAGCTTCTTGGCCAAATTCCTAATCTTTTTCCTCCCTTCACTGAGACTCCTAAAGCTATCGTAACCCCAAAATCCTCCGTTACACTCAACTCAAAGCTAGTAAACTCAAAACCATCTCTGGGCATTTTATTCAACACAGATAAATCTATCCACACTGGATAATGATCTATAGAGATCTACAACATCATACATCTCATGGATTCTCGCAATTTCCTGATCTCCTCGTATGCCCTCTAGCTGCTCGAAAAGCTTCAATTTGCAGTAAAGGTAGCCTTACGCAAAGTTATTACAGTGTGAGATACTATGGCTGCATGTCAGGATAACAGAATAGGTGGTGCTGTAGGTGGTTTTAAGGTTTTCATGAGCAGCGCTATAGGAATGCTAGGCGTGGAATAATAGACATTCAGATGAACTTGGCTTCAGCAGCGGAAATAGTAATGTAAACAGCAAAGATATTGTGGACGATATAAGGAATCTTACTAAAGTTTTTGCGGAAATTCTCGGCACTACTTCATGATACGGCGAAGTCATCAAGACACCTTCTGTTACACTTAATTCTTTGATACAATGCCACCGCTGCTCAAGATAAGCATAGCACCTCAAATTTTTGCGCACTCCCAAGCTTAGCTATCACACCACCAATAATAACCCCGCTTCAACAACTTCTATTATAATC
>NZ_JAHLEX010000068.1 GCF_023476575.1 Anaplasma phagocytophilum
TAGCGATGTTTACACTAATCTAGCGCAAGGCATACATCTCAGACATTATCCGAACTTTCTTTTTTCACCGGGCGCTGATAATCCTCCATACGAAAAGCGTTCTGCAAAGATAAAATCGCATTATCACTGAATCCACTGATACTTAGAGCTATACCCCCTAGCTGCAGCCCCGCTTCGTAAGTTTCTGGAATCAAATAATGAGCCCCTAGCTTTTTGTACATGTCAGCATTACTCAAATCTGGTATACGCACAGCAATTATCGTATCAGGAAAGTTCTTAGCAACAAGCGCTATCACCTTTTTTGCCGTAACCTCATTATTTATCGCAATAGCAATAGCAGTAGCACGAGAAGCCCCCATCGCAGTAAGCACCTCTAACTTCGTTAGATCTCCTAAGTATACAGGAAACCCCTCCTTTCTCCCCTCAGTAACAACACTTGGCTGAATATCAGAGGCTATATAGTTAACATGTTCCGCCATCAAAACCTTAGCCACAAGGCGACCGACCCTACCAAATCCAACCACTATAACGTGCTGATCTAAATCGCTAGTATCTAATACCAGCGCCGAAGAAGTGTAAGAAACTTTGTTTTTCGTCAAAAATCCAGATATCCAATTTCCCAGAGTCGCTAGAAGCGGAGTAAATGCCATAGTAACTGTTGTAGCCATCATTAACACTTGAGCAAGATCATGCGACAACACACTCTTTTCGGCAGCTAATCCAAACAATATGAAAGAGAACTCCCCGCCCTGAGAAAGCAATAGACCTGCCTGCAAACCCGCAGATAGCGAGAAGCGAAAAC
The DNA here is from genome assembly GCF_023476575.1 of Anaplasma phagocytophilum. Classification (GTDB taxonomy): domain Bacteria; phylum Pseudomonadota; class Alphaproteobacteria; order Rickettsiales; family Anaplasmataceae; genus Anaplasma; species Anaplasma phagocytophilum_A. Next base: position 803 of record NZ_JAHLEX010000068.1, read on the forward strand.
ATCTACACAGAACACAAACAATAAATGACTTCAATAGCATCAAAGAGAGCGACAAAGCAGCAACAACAGGTAACTTACTCAACAGAAGTTCCGTATCTATAGACATGCCCACAGTCATGAAGAACAGACCAAGGAGCAACTTCTTAAAAGGCAATACGACCTGCTCTACGTCGTAGCGGTACTCCGTTTCCGCAACCAACAGTCCAGATACAAAAGCCCCAAGAGCCATAGAGAGATTAAAATTCTCAGTAACGAAAGCAGCCCCCAACACTATAAGTAGCGTAGAAGCAATAAACACCTCATTGCTCTTCATCGCTGCTATAGTGCCAAATAACGGCCTCAACAACAACCTTCCCGTAACAAATATAAGAGCAAGCGCTACCCCAGCTTTCAGGAAAGCAATAAACAAAGACCCCACAAGACTATTAGACTCGCCTGCCAGCAACGGCAGCAACACTATCAAAGGCACAACAGCAAAGTCTTGCAATAGCAGCACAGCTATGGACAATCTCCCAACCTGCGAGGATTGCATACCCTTCTCCTGTAGTACCTGCAATACAATAGCCGTGGAAGAAAGAGCCAGCGCACCGCCAATAACCACGGAGCTCTCAGAATCAACACCAAGCCCACGTGCCACGCACCATATTAACGTGGCCGTCACTATCACCTGCAACGTCCCAAAACCAAAGACATGCATTCGCATGGCTGATAGTCGCTCAAAAGTTAACTCTATCCCTATCAAAAAGAGAAGGAATACAACCCCAAACTCAGCTAAACTACTGATAATAGACGAAGACTCAACTAGTTGCAGCCCATGCGTACCAATAGCAGCCCCCGCAACAAAATATCCAAGCACAGGACTGATACGCAACTTCCAGAACAGCACCACCACCACCACCGCAGCAGCTAATAGCACTATGACATCCAAAAGATAACTAGAATGGTGCATAGAAGAACAAACTAACTTAAAATATCATCAACGCAACGCCACTTTATAGAACACCCAATACTAGGCTTCTGATTTTCGGGCACCCTACCCGTAGCAGCAATAAACTCTACGGCCCCATACAACTCACTAGCGCCCAATGCCCCCTCAACGGCCTTCTGATCATCAAAACGCCCACGGTAACATAGTTGCAAATCTCTATTAAAGCAAAAAAAATCAGGCGTACACACGGCCCCATAGCTGCGTGATACATCTTGTGTTTCATCTATAAGATAGTGAAATGGAAAACCATGCTCAGCAGCAAAACTCACCATCTTGTCATAAGAGTCCTCAGGGTATGCAACCGTATCATTTGGCATAATAGCGACAGCCCTGACATCGTGCTTCTCCATGAGTTTTTTAACATCAACAACAATACGTTTTACAATAGCCTTTACATACGGACAATGGTTGCACAGGAACATAACCAATAATGCTGCTCCCCCCCTTAAGGCGTCTAACCCGTAAAAATTACCATCCACAGACCTAAGGGAAAAATCACGCGCAACAAATTTCTCATCTAATGTTGGTGTACTAACAGCCGCCATGAACCATCAACCCAGAAACAAGAATGTTTCACATTCTAAGCTTTCGCGCAGCCAAAAGTCAAACAGTTTTACTGCAAGCATACTGTTCTACTTTAGCCATAGCAGCGCAAAAATTGCAACGCAGCACCTGGTATACACGGATGCCAATTTACAATGTCTTACCGAATCCTACCAACATGTTGAAGCCCCAAGACCATCACAAGATCTAACACATGCTGAGCACCCTAATATCAAGATGCACAGAGCTTAGTAATTTGCAGAGGTAATAAAGCCTCAGTAGCACAAAAATCACAATGCATTCACCAAGAGTACAGCAGAATTCCCCAACAACTTCCGGACTCAACACTACCTAGTGCGTTACTTTATCAATGTCAGCAGCAAACCTAAGACATGCATTGTACGCATCAACTAAATGGCTTAACCACTGCCATAATTATTATACCGATGAGCAAAACTGTGACTATTTCATTAAGCACTCGAAAGAAAAAACTAGAATGTACCCGTATATCCAACGAGAAATCCTTCCTATACTTCACGAAAAGACAGTGCATGTATATCATACACGCCAGCAAAACGGACTTGATTCTAAACCACACAAACAAGTGAGCATTGTTTGTAATAGCAAGGGTAAGACCTAACAGCACAGTAGATGCCATAGCTGGATTCATTATATAAAACAGCAACCTACGTTCCATGGTCGCGAGGAGAGCACTGGTCTCAGAACCAGGTTCTGTATTTGCGTGATAAACGAACAACCTAGGAAGATAAAGCATGCCCGCCATCCACATAACTACTGAAATCACATGAAATGCTTCCAACCACCTATGGAGTTCCCGAAACAAAAGCATAACACACCGGTAATGATTAAAAAAATTATCAACATGTTAGCAATTATGCATTCTCGATACAATAATACTACTGTTTTTTCATGGTTTATTTCCCTATGTAAATGCCTATGGTATTGGGTTTTACTACTAAAGAACAAATTGTACTTTTTGTACCGTGTACAATTTCAACTGCGACAATTTTGAGGCGTAAGAGATTGCTGGAAAAAGCTTTACCTTAACGGAATATGTGAATTTTCAGCAGCAACCACAGAAAAATACACTCACTAGACAAAGGAGACACAAAACTTGCAAGCATCTGGAGTTCCTGCGCCCCCAACACCTGCATCCCCGCTAACTACACAAAAAAGCTAAAGTGGAAATCTGAAGATCATGTATTTCCATCGCGAAACAAGCCTCTATTGAGCTATCACAACTAAGCTATAGAATAATTACATACCTTATGTACTGCTGACACTATATCTTCCACACTTGGAAGGGCGAGACTCTCCAAATTGGCTGCATAAGGCAACGGAACATCCTTGGCAGTTACCCTAGTTACAGGTGCATCGAGATCATCAAATGCACATTCATCTATCAATGCTGTAATCTCCGCTCCCAAGCCACAAAACGGCCATCCCTCCTCAACAGTAACAACACGATTTGTCTTTTTGATAGACTTCAAAATAGCCTCAGTATCTAGCGGACGCAGTGTCCTAAGATCTATGACCTGCACACTTATACCGTCTTTCATTAGAATATCAGCAGCCTCAAGAGCATACTTAATCTGCAAAGAGAACGTTATAATTGTTACATCTTTACCTTCTTTGACAACCGCAGCTTTACCAATTTCAACCAAACTATCGCTGCTCAATTGATCTCCTGTCACTTCGTGCAAGTGTCCGTACGCAATTTCGTTCTCTAGAAATATCACAGGATTGGGATCGCGTATTGCAGATTTCAATAACCCCTTACAGTCGGCAGCAAAATACGGCGCAACGACCTTTATACCCGGCACGTGTGAATACCACGATGCAAAACACTGGGAGTGTTGAGCCGCAACACCTGCCGCAGCACCATTCGGCCCACGGAAGACTATAGGACAACCTAGCTGCCCCCCTGACATGTAATTTGTTTTCGCAGCAGAATTAACTATCTGGTCCATAGCCTGCATGGAAAAATTAAAGCTCATAAACTCTACTATAGGCTTCAACCCGCAGAAAGCCGCCCCTACTGCTAATCCAGTAAAACCATGCTCGCTAATAGGAGTATCGACAACCCTTTGTGGTCCAAAGCGCTCTAAAAGTCCTTGACTTATTTTGTACGCACCCTGGTATTCTCCAACTTCTTCCCCCATAAGAAAAACACTCTGGTCACGCTCCATCTCCTCTTCCATAGCCAAGCGCAATGCTTCCCTTACAGTTATAACTTCCATATATCCCCAGAGGTAAAAACTGCAGCGCTCATCTTATTTTAAAAGAAGCAAGAATGCAAATACATTTGCTCTCGCACACTTTTACGTAAAGGGGCAATAGAGTCGGCTTACCGCACAGTTTCAACTTCTATCCGTGATTTAGCTTATTGATATTGCGCAGCCACACTTTCCGTAACTGTTTATAGATCTTAGTAGTATTAGAACTTGGCGACGCAGTCTATCTGCTACAAGACGTTCACTATATAAGCCATGAACATGTAATGAAACTACATCAAACATAAGCGAAGTAAAACAATATGTTGTTTCCTGCCCTGGATGACGCTGCAAACTAAAGCAAATCACCAAAAACACATTTACCATATACATCTGGTGCACGTACCATGTACAGATCACGCCTGGCAAACGATTGATGCATAGAAAACACTACACGAGCATTTGCACATTCGTAATGGTATTGGGCCTTTAGAGGAGGGGGAGCTAAAAATACCTGGAGTGCCCGAAAGAAGACTCGAACTTCCACAACCGTAAGGTTACTAGCACCTGAAGCTAGCGCGTCTACCAATTCCGCCATTCGGACCAACTATACTGCGGGCGACACAGGTCCCCGAATTCAGTTGATTATTAAGGTTCACCAAGTATATTTGTGAAGTTATATACAAAAAAGAGTCAGAATGGAAGAATTCGATGTCGATAAAGTATTTTATGCGAGGGCTGATAGAAATAAATTAAGAACTTTAGTTACAGACACGCTGCACTGTATGGATGGCGGTGAGTTATTCTTAGAATTTTGTCATTCTGAATCTCTTAGTATCGAAAATGGAATCATAAAAAATGCAGATTTCAGTTTTCGCAAAGGTTTTGGATTTCGTGCATTTCGTGACGGTGTAGCCTCTTTGGTATGTTCATCGGAAATTAGCGATTCTGAAATTAAAAAGGCTGCGTCGTTGCTAAAACACATTGGGAAAGGAAGCGTTGATGTAGTACAGCTCTGTCAATCCGGTAGTAGGCAACTTTACCCTACAGAGAGTCCTGTGGGTGAAATTCCATTCGCGAGTAAGGTACAGATCCTTCAAGACATCGATGCATATTTGCGTAGTGCTAATCCACATGTCGTGCAAGTGAAGGTTTCTATTAGTACACAGTGGCAAGTTGTGCAAATCATAAGAAACGACGGTAGCACTGTTGGAGATATGCGTCCCTTGGTGAGATTAGATATATATGTGCTTGTAGAAAAAGGTGGCCGAAAAGAGCACGGTCGAGGAGGGCATGGAGGCAGGTCTTTGTGTTCTGAGTTTATTACGGAAGATCAGTGGAAAAAGATTGCAGATGGAGCATTACGCCAAGCTATGACTAATATGGAAGCTGTAGCAGCCCCCGCAGGAGAGATTACAGTTGTTTTAGGCCCAGGTTTTCCTGGAGTACTACTTCATGAAGCTGTGGGGCATGGTTTGGAAAGCGACTTCAATCGCAAAAAGGTTTCTGCATTTTCTGATGCTATAGGAACAAGAGTAGCCGCAGAAGGAATTACGGTGGTAGATGATGGCACAATGCAGGGACGCAGAGGGTCGCTAAACATCGACGATGAGGGCACAGTTTCTGGATATAATGTGCTAATTGAGGACGGTATTCTTGTCTCATACATGCACGATAATATGAACTCAAGGTTGATGGGTGTTACTTCCACGGGAAACGGTCGCAGAGAGAGTTATAAAAGCATGGTGATACCACGCATGACAAATACATACATGCTTCCAGGAACGTATACTCCAAACGACATAATTTCTAGTGTTAAGCGGGGCATATATGCTGTAGATTTTGGTGGTGGGCAGGTTGATATAACATCTGGTCAATTTGTCTTCTCTGCATCTGAAAGCTATCTAATAGAAAATGGTAAAATTGGCAGTCCATTGAAAGGAGCAACACTCGTGGGCAGTGGTCCTGAAATTTTGAAAAAAGTTTCCATGGTTGGGAATGATTTGGCACTTGATCCTGGCATTGGAACCTGCTCAAAAGACGGACAGAGCATTCCGGTATGTGTAGGACAACCCACTCTAAAGATTGACTCTATCACAGTTGGTGGAACTGCTATGTAACTTTGCAATTACCCACCATCTTACTTAAAGAGCGTTGATAAACGTCACGGAGAGGCTTAGTAGATAGTAGTAACCGGTGGTGCTTTGCTATGGGGTTTACAACTATACTGCATGTTTGTAACCATAATGGGTGCTGAAGCGTAAAGTTCTAAACCTCAAGCTTAGGAGTGATGTGACCATCAACAACGCCAACGAAGTTACCACCTAGACCAACACAAGCATAAGGAATAACACCTAAACCTTCACTAAGAAGATCATAACAAGCATTGACCATGACTGAAGTAGAAGAAACCGCCCTAATCTCAACAACCTCACCCCCTTCAATAGTTTTAGCAAGTATCCCAGCCACTATGGTTTTTTCTTCGGGGGTGAGTTCCTTGACCAGGTCTTTAGCTACCGCTGTGGCGT
>NZ_JAHLEX010000069.1 GCF_023476575.1 Anaplasma phagocytophilum
GTTATGGTATTGGTGGCGCCAGGGTTGAGCTTGAGATTGGTTACGAGCGCTTCAAGACTAAGGGTATTAGAGATAGTGGTAGTAAGGAAGATGAAGCTGATACAGTATATCTACTAGCTAAGGAGTTAGCTTATGATGTAGTTACTGATCAGACTGACAAGCTTGCTGCTGCTCTTGCCAAAATAAACGGTAAGGACATTGTTCACTTTGCTAAGGCTGTTGAAATCTCTTACCCCATCATCGATGGTAAGGTTTGTAGTGGAAGTCATGCGGCGATAAACTCGGGTAAGGGTAAAAAGTACGCTGTGAATCCGACAAACAACAGCGATGAGGAGACAGCTCAGTGCAGTGGTTTTGGCGCAACAAGCAATGTGACAGCTGATCATAAATTTCTTAGCAAGTTTGTAAGCCTTACTGGAGTGGGTGAAGGGAAAAACTGGCCTACTGGCAGAGCGGCTAAGAGTAGCGCAGTAGGGACTGACAATGGTAAACCTAATAGCAACGCCACAGCGGTAGCTAAAGACATAGTCAAGGAACTCACTCCTGAAGAAAAAACCATAGTAGCTGGGTTACTAGCTAAAACTATTGAAGGTGGTGAAGTTGTTGAGATTAGGGCGGTTTCTTCTACTTCAGTCATGGTCAATGCTTGTTATGATCTTCTTAGTGAAGGTTTAGGTGTTGTTCCTTATGCTTGTGTTGGTCTAGGTGGTAACTTCGTTGGCGTTGTTGATGGTCACATCACTCCTAAGCTTGCTTACAGGTTAAAGGCTGGCTTGAGTTATCAGCTTTCTCCTGAAATCTCCGCTTTTGCTGGGGGCTTCTACCATCGTGTTGTTGGAGATGGTGTCTATGATGATCTTCCTGCTCAACGTCTTGTAGATGATACTAGTCCTGCTGGCCGTACTAAGGATACTGCTATTGCCAACTTCTCCATGGCTTATGTTGGTGGGGAATTTGGTTAATCCTTACTTCTCATACGTGATTCAATGTATTAGAGGTGTGTTTTAGGATTTCTGAGCCTTCCACAGCAGATGCTAGAATAGCTAACTTGCCGACAACACCCAAAATACCTTTTTTCTTTTGAGGTACTGAAAACTCCATATCTGCAAACCCACATCCAGGCACGTTCAAATTTTCAAGGCAGCTTCTAGCACCATTGTATCTGCATAAGTAACACGCTAGGTCTTCGCCGATGTAGTACAGAATTGGTTCTGCTACGTGATTACCAAACATTTCATTGGTAGGAATGCCTTCTTGCAATATTACGCTTTTAATGGGGTTTCTCTCCTTTACACATCGCATCTTATTGCGATCTTTCTTGTTTAGTTTCAGTACATCTTCACCACTACAAACACTGACTATTCCCATTCCATAAGTGCCGTTATCTGCCTTGATGAAAACGTATGGAGTTTCACTAATATTGTACAAAACGAACTTTTCCTGAATTTTTGATAGCAACTCCTCAACACCAGATGCAATACGTTCTATTCCTTCCCCCTTCACAAAATCTATATTATCACAATGGGAAAACAATGCTGTAATAAGCCATGGATCAATGTTAAACTCATTACAAAATTCTTCTGCTACTTTCACATAGATATCAAAATAACCTGATTTGCGTCGGTTAAACCAACCCAAATAACGCGACGGCATAACGTCTTGTAGCAAATCTCCCTTTAATACCGCAGGTATTCCACTGGTTAAATCATTGTTCAAGATAATGACGTCCGCGGTAAAACCAGACTCTGTACTTATCTTCCCCGAGTTGTTTACGAGTTTCTGTACGCTTAATGCTCCATTCTTTGAGGACTCAACAACGAGATTTTCCAGCAAATCGCAGCCACCAACTTCTGTATCAAATCCTACATTGCATAGCATGTCACGTAGCACGATCACACTATCTATATACTTCTTATTACGAGTATGACCTTCTATGATGATAAGTACCCTTCCATTTGTATATTTAGACAAGCGGTTCAGTAAAAACTTCTCAGCTCTGCGTTTTCCAGATTCTCCTAAGTTGTTGTACCCAGCTGGGAAAAAGTTGGTATCAATAGGTGCAATCTTGTAGTTAGCGCACCGAACATCTACGGAAGAAGTAAGAACAGCAGGGAATTTTGAAAACTTATCCGCAAACCACTCCCCTATCAATACCTTACGACACCCCAGTATATCCTGCAGTATCTTGACTATATCCAAAGCAAACCCTATAAATCACAAAAATTCGCAGCGACTATACGTAACTTCCATGGGGGCAGCAACCAATTTATACGGACGTATACAACACAACTCAAGGGCAATGTTCACGTAACTTCCATAGAAATCAATCAGCTTCTATAATATGTGTCACTATAACTGTCGCTTCCTTAGAAGAAGTAAGAACAATACCAATCGTACCTGCGCCTCATAATAGCATTATTTAGACAATGTCTACAATATAATGATCATAGTGCGCCTCGTTGCACACCATAAACATACCCCCTGGGTGCACAATGGTTGAGAGGCAAACGATCATAACCTAGTGATCTTGTACGTCTTCATACCACATCACTACTGAAAACACAAGCCACGTACACCCTACAGGTGTTTTGCAGTAACTGCATACAATACGTGAGTTAACACTACTTATTTTCCTGTATATAACTGCCGTGGGCGGCTGATCCGTTTCCCTTCATCACTTTGAATCATCTCATACCATTGAGATACCCATCCTGACGTTCGCGCCAAGGCAAAAAAGGCAGTATACATGTCTACCGGAACTCCCATAGCTCTTAGCACTATGCCGGAGTAAAAGTCTACATTTGGGTACAGCTTGCGTTCAATAAAATACTCATCCTGCAAAGCCTGTCTTTCTAACTCTTCTGCAACAGCTAGCAAATTCTCATCTCTACCTAGAGTATCTAATACATCCTTACAGATTGTACGCAAAACACACGCTCTGGGGTCATAGCTTTTATAAACGCGGTGCCCAAACCCCATAAGACGACTTTTGCCCTTGTTGTTCTTTACCTTGTCGATAAATGACGAAACATTTTCTGGTGAACCAATCTCAGCAAGCATTTTTATAACAGCCTCATTTGCTCCACCATGCGCTGGTCCCCACAGAGTGGCCACTCCTGAGCACAAACATGCAAACAAACCCGCTCCAGAAGATCCTGACATACGCACAGTGGCAGTAGAGGCATTCTGCTCATGATCTGCATGCATTATAAAAATTGCATCTAGAGCTTTGTGAATAATATCGCGATGCGCTTCATCTGTATTGCCAAACATCATCTTGATAAAGTTATGCGTGTACTCTAAGTTTGCGTCAGCCTGTATAAAATCTAGATTTGCAATGTGCCTATAAATACTCGCAACAATGCCAGGTACTTTCGCAATTGCGATGATGGCACCTGTCAGAGGATCAATGTCACTTGCGTGGTAATTAGCAGCTAAAGCAGAAAAGCTAGCTATTAGAATAGCCATAGGATGCGAATCTCGAGGGAATGATCTAATAACGTTTATAACTCGTTCAGGCACATCGTATTCATCACCCAAAATCCGTGCAAACTCTGCATGCTCAGTTTCAGAAGGCAGAGTACCCTTCAATAATAAATACACTATACTACTGAAGCCATTGGGTATACCGATCAGATTTTTTATATCAATACCCCTATAGCGTAGGGTTCCCTTGTTTCCATCAATGAAAGTTATCTCTGATCTGCAGGCAGCAGTGGACATAAAACCTGGGTCATATGTGAGCACATTGCTCTCCCTATATAGGGTTGTGATATCAACAACTGGGGTTCCGTCCGTACCACGTAAAACCGGCAAACTAATTCTACGGTCTCCACACTCCAAAACAGCTTTTTCTACCATATAATACTCTGATAATATATTTATTACTGTTTTTATTCCCATTCGATCGTCGCTGGTGGCTTAGAAGTTACGTCGTATACCACCCGATTTACTCTTGGTAGACTTCCTACTATTGCCACGCTAACTTTCTGTAAAAACTCTAAAAACTTCAACTGCTTCTCTTTATCTTCTCCAAAAGGAAAACAATCTGCTGTCATACCATCGGAAGAGGTAACAGCTCTAAGACAGCAAACATGTCCATAAGTTCTGCTATCACCCATAACGCCAACAGTGCGCGCAGGGATCAAAACCGAAAACGCTTGCCATATGTCATGGTAGAGACCACTCTCATAGAGCATACTTATGTATATATTGTCTATTTCCTGCAATAACTGAAGTTTCTCCTCAGTCACCTCTCCAATAATTCGCACTGCGAGCCCCGGCCCCGGAAATGGGTGGCGCTTCAAAATTACGTCAGGTAACCCCAATTCACTACCAAGTGCGCGAACTTCGTCTTTAAATAAGCATCTTAGTGGTTCTACCAGTGACAGATTCATATTCTCAGGTAGTCCCCCAACATTGTGATGTGACTTGATTTTGACACCTGAACCACTAGCTCCCGATTCAATAACATCGGGATAAATTGTCCCCTGCATTAGAAACTGTGCATCTCCTAGTTTTTTCGCTTCCTGCTCAAACACTTCGATAAATGTGTTTCCTATAATCTTGCGTTTTTCTTCAGGATCTACAATCCCTCTAAGACGTTCTATGAATAAAGATGCGGCACTCATGATTGAGACTGACATCTTAAGTTTGTCTACAAAAAACTCCCGCACTGTTTCAACTTCTCCTTTACGCAGAAGCCCTGTATCAACGAACACACACTTCAACTGATCGCCAATTGCCCGATGCAATAGCACAGATGCTACAGAGGAATCTACTCCGCCACTGATAGCGGCTACAGCCAAACCATCGCCAACCGTCTTCCTTATATCATCAATCTGGGTGTTTAAGAAGGACCTAACTGTCCAGTTTCTAGCGCAGCCTACAGTAGTTAAGAAGCTATTTAGTATATCTCTACCTTCAGGTGTATGAGAGACCTCTGGATGAAACTGTAGGCCATAAATTTTTCTTTTCTCATTGCTAATAAACGCTATAGCTTGTGTATTCATACTGCGAGCGACTACGCTAAAACCCTGAGGAACATTATCGACAACGCTATCAGAGTGGCTCATCCATACACAAGCCGTTTGACCTACGGACCATATACCTTTCGTTATTGCAGATTCACCGACAATTTGCAGCTGTGCATGGCCATATTCGCGTGCTTTGTCTGACTCTACCGTGCTACTAAAGCTATGCGCAAGTAACTGGAATCCGTAGCATATTCCCATAATTGGGGTTCCAGTTTTTAAATTTATTTCTAATACATCTGCAACTACCTTCGGTATGTTTTGCAATTCTGATACTGAGTTTGGACCTCCGGACAGTATAAAAGCTGCTATTTTTTTCCCTTGCTGAAGTAAAGCAGGGAAGTCAGTATCTACAGAAAAAACCTCACTATACACTCCAAGTTCTCTTACTCTGCGTGCAATAAGCTGGGTAACCTGTGAACCAAAGTCAATTATGGCAATCGTTAACACTTACTACTCCAATATACTCATACACATTGTAAGACATTAGTGCTCAGTGGACAATGTACATACATAGGGAAGAGCAACGCTTACTGAGCAAAAGGACAAGTAATACCTCTATTAGGGTTGACAAGAGGCTACTACGGAAGATACCGGGTATTTCACCTTGAGTGTTACCACCCTTAGACGCAAGATAAGCATGAAATAGCATTCAGTGTATTAACAGAAAATTTTCTTTTTTTACTACTTTACGTAGAGTACGCCTATAGGGAATACCACTTTCATTAGTTCTGTCATCAATTTACTAAAGTTATAAATTTATTAATGAATTTCCCATAACCTCGGTAGTGACAATATTTTGGTGAATGGTATGAAAACTGAACCGCAAAGCCGCAATTCTACAACAGTGAATGATACTACTTCTTCATCTAGAACAAGGAGTGATGTTATGAAAGGAAGGTCAGACTCTGAAATACGTACGTCTTCTTCAGACGATAGCAGGCATTGGGATGACAGCACACGTATTCGTGCTTCTAAAACTCATCCTCAAGCATCTAGCGACAACAGCAGCATACTCTCATCTGAAGATATTGATCACGTGATGCGGTGCCTGGAAGAGGAATATGGCCAAAAGCTTAGCAGTGAGCTTAAGAAGTCAATGCGTGAAGAGATTTCTACAGCTGTGCCAGAATTAACAAGAGCGCTTATACCATTGTTAGCATCTGCTAGTGATAGTGATTCAAACTCTAGAAAGCTGCAAGAAGAATGGGTGAAAACCTTCATGGCTATTATGTTGCCGCATATGCAGAAAATTGTGGCATCGTCCCAAGGTTAGGTTTGGCTCAGTAGACTGCATGCCGTTCAAGCACAGCGCCTAACCGGCAGCAGGTGTTGCATGCATAGTCAGTGAATGTTGTTTTATAGATGCCTGGAGCAGTTCCAGTAGCATCTCGCTCCAGACATCTGAACAATTTTTTCCCCGTTCAAAGATCTCAATGCTCATCAGCTTTTCTGTTCTGCAAGGATATCTGTATATTTATCAGCTGCTACTCGTTTTAGAGTGTGTGTAGAGTGTTGCTAAATCTTCTAATCTCCCATAGAGGGCAGCAGCACCGTACCGATTACCGATATGCAAGTAGGTGCTACGAGAGCTACCATAGGCATATCGGTAGTAGGTTTACAAAAACAAGGCTTGTCAAGTGTGTTTATTACGTGTCTC
>NZ_JAHLEX010000007.1 GCF_023476575.1 Anaplasma phagocytophilum
CAGCCGTCAACATCATCAGGTGCCAGTTCTCTGCTGGAGGGGGTACAAGTTACATCTCATAGATCACGAACTCCTAGTGATAGTGATGATGAACTTGAGCCACCGAGTAAACGGGCACGAGACCTATAGTTGCTATCTGTAGCATATTTCGTAGTATTTGTGTGTTTTCTTAATCAGGGTAACTAATCTAAATAGAATTATTGGACTTGAAGGAAAGCAGAGATGAAGGTTTTAGCTAACTTTATTATGAAGATCTGAACGTTTATCTGCATACCGTTGGAGAATGTATGAGCTCTGCAGTGGCATCGGTTTTTTTTCAATATGGTTTTGGAAGTTAAATGCGCGTGCATTCGTATTATTTTTATGATTATTTCGAGTATATATGATAGTTGTTTACTACCATAAATCACATAGGTAAAATCACACTTTCATTGAGCAACGCGGTAGCGTATGTCTGGGAGCAATGTAGTACTCTGTATACTTGACGGATGGGGTAATGGTAGTGGTGGTGGTTATGATGCTATTCATGCGGCGTATACGCCATTCTGGGATACTGTGGTTTCATGCTGTCCTATGAGTAGTTTGTCTGCTAGTGGAACGGATGTCGGATTGCCTCCAGGTCAGGTTGGGAATTCAGAAGTAGGGCACATAAGTATAGGGTGTGGAAGGATAGTGCTTCAGGATCTGTTGAGAATTAATCTTGAGATTAATGAAGTTCACAAGAATCCTAAATTGTTGGAGTTTGTGCGCAATATACAAGAAAAGGGTGGGGTATGTCACATCATTGGACTGCTTTCTGATGGTGGGGTACATTCTCTTCAGGCGCACATGGAAACCATTATTGAGGTTATTACCGGATTTGGCATCAAGGTTTTTATACATGTAATTTTGGATGGTAGAGATGTTCCGCCGCGTTCTGCTGAGAAGTATATCAGTATGCTGAACTCTAAAATTGAGCATTTAGATGCCGAAATTGCTACTGTTGCAGGGCGTTACTATGCTATGGATAGGGATAATCGCCTGGACAGGACATGTAAAGCTTATGATGCAATAGCATATGCTACAGGGCCGAGAATCGGCAGTGCCATGGAGGCTTTAGAAAAAAGTTACAATAGTGGTGTTACTGATGAGTTTGTAGTACCCACGGTGATAGGTGATTATGATGGTATGGGTGTGGAGGATGGTGTATTATTCACTAACTTCCGTAATGACCGTGTCTTGCAATTGCTGGGCATGTTGTTGCATAGGTTTCCAGAAGTAAGTAACGTGTTGGGTATGCGGCAGTACTCGGAGAAGATGCGTATTGCCAGTCTGTTTCCTCCTAGGGAGATACATAGAAGTCTAGGTGAGGTTATTTCCGAGCGCGGTCTAAAGCAACTACGTATTGCTGAAACTGAGAAGTTTGCTCACGTGACGTTCTTTTTCAATGGGGGTAGGGAAGAGCCTTTTACAGGGGAAGATAGAATAATAATACCCTCTCCTGACGTTAGTACATATGACCTGAAGCCTGAAATGTCAGCTGTTGAGATAACTGATTCGTTGGTAGAGAGAATAAGTTCTCAGCAATATGCGTTGACGGTAGTTAATTATGCAAACGCCGACATGGTTGGGCATACCGGTAATATGGAAGCTGCTAAAAAAGCGGTTACTACTGTAGATAGCTGTTTACAGAGGGTGTTTCATGCTGCAGTGAACGCTGGAGCTGTTATGCTGATCACTGCTGACCATGGGAATGCTGAGAAGATGTTTGATGTGCAAAATGATTCACCATTTACTGCGCATACATCAAGTATGGTTCCGTTTGTAGTATGTAACGCTTATGGTGATATAAGTTTATCAGATGGTAGGCTGTGTGATGTTGCTCCGACCGTTCTCGAACTTATGAATATACCTCAGCCTAGTGATATGACAGGGTGTTCCTTAATAACCAAGCATGGCTAGTTATACTGACGTTGAGTGACCTGTTCTTTCAGAGCTATAGAGGATGTGTATATAAGGCTTGAAGCGCCAGTAAGATGCTAAACTTGGCACTCAGTTTTTGGAGATATAGGGGTTGTTACCCTTTTTGAAAATCATTCTTATAGGGACACCTTGCATGGAAAAGTGTTTTAGAAAGCTGTTTTTCAGATATGTTTGATAAGTACTTTCCACTTCTGTACTGTTTGTAGCGACTACGAAGGTGGGAGGCAGTATGCTAACTTGTGAGATGTATTTTAGTCTAACCTTTTTCTTATTTTGTAAATGTGGGGGATGGTAGTCCGTAGCTAAGCCAAGCCACTTATTTAGCTTAGAAGTGCTGATGTGCTTGCTTGCAGACTCATATATTTTTACAGCCTTACTTAAAACCTTATCGCATCCAATATTTTCTAGTGCGGACATCTTCATAATAGGCACATCAAAGTCAACTCTGCTATACTGCCTGATTGCGTTTAAGATTGCATCTTCTGCGGCTTTGTCGTTTACAAGGTCAGCTTTGTTCAGTGCCAAAACAATACCTTTCCCGTCTTTTATTGCGGTACTTGCTATGGAGAGATCCTGTTGGCTGATGCCCTGTGTGAAGTCTACTATCAATATCACTACATGTGATTTTGATAATGCATGGATTGCAGACTGCACGGAAAGTTTCTCCATGTTCTCAGTTACTTTTGTACGCTTGCGAATGCCTGCAGTGTCAGTCAACAGTAGCGTGATGCCCTTATAAGAATACTCAGTGCTTATGGAATCACGAGTAGTGCCGGCTATACCACTTGTTATTACTCTCTCTTCGCCCAAAATACTGTTTACAAATGTGGACTTTCCCACATTAGGCTGGCCTATTATAGAAATTGCTATTGGGCGATCTTTATCTTTTTTAGGCCGTTCACTCTGTTCTATTAATGGGGCAATAGCATCATATAAATCTGCCATGCCTAAGTTATGTTCTGCAGATATGTACACAGGTCCAAAGAATCCCAAATATTCCATTGTATCTACGTGGACATTGTTTTTATTACTTTCACATTTATTGGCGACTAAGATTATGGGTTTGTTAGTTATCTTGCTTAGCCATTTGCCTAGAGTTGTGCTGTGGGAATCTGTAGCGCGTTGTGCGTCTATTACAAATAGAACAACGTCGGCATTTTCGAGTGCGAGTTGCACCTGTGTTTTTACTAAGGACTGTATTTCACCTCCATCAGCAACGCCGCCTGTATCTATGGCTATAAACCGCAGTCCACAAAAGTCCACTAAAGCTTCTTTCCTATCACGGGTCACATGAGCGATATCGCTGACTATTGCAGATTTTCTTCTTGTTAAACGGTTAAATAAAGTAGATTTTCCTACATTGGGTAACCCAACTATAGCCACTTTTTGCATTTGTAATACCAATGTATAGAATTACTTATTCCAAGGATTATACCTACAATATCGCAAGTGTGAAGCTGCATATGTCTTATTATTCAGGGAGCATTTCTTCCGCAAAGCACGTGGGATACAGGAAGTTTGTTGATCTCTTAAATTCAGTGACAGTATCCCTGATTCCTATGTTGAGGGATGACTAACAGTGTATACGCACGCGTGAGTTAGGAAGCTTGATGACCTCCAAGTGCAGCTCCAATGCCGCTAATGCTTATATAGGAAGTAGTGAACTTTTTAACTGGGTTTATGGCGTAAATAATAGGTTGATTTTTTCGGGTAGTTGCACGATTATGAACCGTGTTTTTTACGTGTTGTAGTTACTATGCGTTTGCTAGCGACTGTATTTGTTACTTTGGTTGTTATATGGCAGAGTACTGTGGTATTTGCAAGTACTTCTGTGTTAGCGGTCATCTCTGAGAATAGCCGAGGTTTACTCGGGCGTTCTTCAGGGTCTTCAGATGTTGATGGAACATTCCATAAGGTAAAAACGATCAGGGGTATCTCTACCAGCTTAACTATTGTTCCAGGTGATGTTGCTGATGTGATTGTAACTCTGGACGATCAGGGTAGGCTCACAGCATTGAATAGCGGTGATACTAGTAAGGTGTTATGGTATGTAGCACTAGCTGGGGGAAGGCGTTCTGTATATTCCTCAAGTTTAATACATTCTAGAGGGGTTATTCTATGTGCGATTGATAACGTGCTATATGGATTGGATCCTAGTACGGGACAGATAAAGTGGAGTAGTACCATTCGAAATTTTATCAGTGGCAATCTAGTGCTGTTGAATGAAGGGCGGTCTGTGGCTTTTATGACAATAGATGGTTATCTATGTGTCTTTGATGTTGAAACAGGAGGGCTGTTGTGGCATCGAGAAGAAAGCTCGGTGCAGATGCGTGTCAAGAGTGATTTATCGGTGGCATATACCTCAGACAAACACTATGTAGTTGTAGTTTTACCGGATGGTAGGGTATTATGTTTAGACTCATACAGTGGAGATAAGATGTGGGAGAATGAACTCAAGCGGAGGAGCATGGGTTCAATAGGGAGTATAGAGGTCACACCTGTAGTTGCAGGTTCCGAGGTTTTTGTAGTAGATGATTCTGGGGCTTTATCAAGTATAGATTTAGAAACGGGAGAAATTACATGGTCCGAGGACCTTGGTGTTCTCAGTCTCTCAAAAGAGGATGAGGAGACGCTTTTTGTAGTGACAGATACTGGTGAGTTGCTTGCATATGATGTAGATAGCAAGGTAAGACTTTGGAAATTGTCTCTAAGTAAGTTTGGTAAGAAGAAACGCTTGCGGTGGAGGGCGCCTGTGATGGTCAGCGGGAAGTTGTGGCTCTTGAGTATGGAAGGCTATTTTGTAGGTATTAATGCTTTTTCAGGAGTGATAGAGGAATCCTATATTATCCCGGGGGCACAAAGCCTGCGTTATCCTATTAAGGCTGATGCTTCGGTATACGTCGCTGCTGGTAAGATGGGATTTGTGATTATTTCATAGGTGTTTTATGGGTAGTAGTAACTACGATGTTGCCGTAATAGGTGCGGGTCCTGGGGGGTATAAATGCGCTATAAAGGCTGCCAAACTGGGATTGAGTGTTGTTTGTATAGATAAAAATTCTCAATGGGGCGGTACATGTCTTAGGGTTGGGTGTATCCCTTCAAAGGCTATGTTAGAGTGTTCCTACAAGTTTCACTCCGCAAAAGATCTCTTTCCTAAGCTGGGAATTATGACCAAGGATGTGGAGTTTGACCTAAAAAAGATGTTCGAAGTTAGGGATAATGAAATAGCTATACTGAGTTCAGGCATAGATAGCCTTTTTTCTTCGGCTGGGGTTCATAAATTGCGTGCTGAAGCCAAGGTAGCAGGGAAAAAGGGAGATTTTTTTGAAGTTGTGTTTTCGAATCAAGATGGTTCTCCGGGAAAGGTATTAGCGAGGAACGTGGTGCTGGCTACGGGGTCTACTCCTACTTCTTTGCCGGGGATAGATGTTGATGGGGATTCGGTTGTATTTTCGGACGGGGCACTAAGTATGGATGTTCCGAAGAGGCTGTTGGTGATAGGGGGTGGAGCCATAGGGCTTGAGATGTCTTCTATATGGAGTAGGTTAGGCTCCGAAGTGACGGTAGTAGAGTATTCCGATAAAATAGCTTCTGGATTCGATGCAGACATAAGCAAGGCGTTGCAGGGCTTTCTGGAGAAGCAAGGCGTTAAATTTAATTTGGCGCAGAAGGTAGTATCCGTTGACAAGGGAAATACAGGCTTATTGGTTAATTATGAAGCTGTGGTTAATGGTTCTGTAGCTTCTATGGAAGTGGATAAAGTTCTGGTAGCTGTGGGTAGGAGTCCTATTATTGCCGGGGTTATTGATATGGATGGGCTATTGCTCGATAACCGAGGTTTTGTATGCGTTAACAATAGGTATGAGACTAGTATAAAAGGGATTTACGCGATAGGGGATGTTATTGGTGGTGCTATGCTTGCTCACAAGGCGGAAATAGAGGGGCATGCAGTTGCTGAGTTAATTGCTGGTAACGTGACGCAAGTTGACTATGGGGTGATTCCTGCGGTTATATATACGCATCCTGCCGCGGCTTCCGTGGGTAGGGGTGAAGAGAGTCTTAAGAGCATAAACTACAAATATAAGGTTGGTAAGAGTAGCTTTGCCGCCAATGGTAGGGCTAGGGTTGCATGCGATAGTGATGGTTTTGTCAAGGTGATAGCGTGCAAGGATACTAACGTGATTTTGGGTGTGCATATAGTAGGTGCGCATGCTGACACTATGATTAATGAAGCTGCTGTTGCGTTAGGTTACAGAGCAACTGCTGAAGATATCTGCTATATTTGTCATTCGCATCCGGATGTGAATGAAGTATTTAGGGATGCATGCGAGGTTGTATCTTATAAACGCTAGAGGTTGAAGTGGGTCCATTTACGCTGCGTAGGAGATATGTAGTTGCGGCACTGTTAGTTGTGGGCTGTGTGTTGTGGTTTACTAGCGGTATATTGATTAGCAGGAAGTCCTCTCAGGGCCCTGTTTTTAATGGTAGAGCTGATATTTGTTCTCTTATCGATGTATTGAAATTCGATGCTGCGGTGCATGAGGTAAAGAGAGTTTTTTCTGCCAATGTGGCTGCTGCGCGGGCTGTTGATATTATCTCTGAAGCCAATGGAAGGGTTGAAGAGGTGCTGCTTAGTGATGGGAGTGCTGTTGATAAAGATCAAGTTATCTTAAGAATAGATGCTCGCGGTAAGCTAGAGCAGTTGGAGCAAGCTAGGGTACTACTTGAGCAAAGGCGTCTTGAGCGTGGTGTTTCGGAATCTTTAGGTGCTGAGGGGTATAGGTCTCAAGTTCATGATCATGCTGCGCTTGTAGCGTTAAAAGAGGCAGAGGTTAATTATAAGAACGCGAAGTTAGCATTTGATAGCGCTACAGTAAAGGCGCCGTTTACAGGTGTTGTGGATGAGATTTTGCCTCAAGTTGGTTCCATAGTTGGTGTGGGGCAGACTGTTGCTAGGGTTTTGAATTTTGATAACCTCAAAGTGGTAACGTATGTTCCTGAAAGGGATGTGGCGTATATTAAACCAGGTGATAGTGTTAAGGTAACACTGGGGCGTGCTGGTGTTATATCGTCGGGTAAAGTGAGCTTCATTAGTAAGGTGGTTTCGCCTGAGACCAAATCATATAAATTGGAGATTTTAATAGAGCCTCAGGGTGTTTTTGAGATTACTGAGGGCATGTTTGCTCAGGTTGAATTCATTATTAGGAGAGAGAAGGCTTATAGAGTACCTTCTTCTTCTCTTAGTGTAAGTGCTAAGGGTGATCTTGGTGTTAAAGTGCTAGATGATAGGGGGCTAATTAGGGTTCTAGATGTTGCAATAGTGGATGATGACGAGGGGTACATATGGGTTTCTGGTATTCATGAAGATTCGGTGAAGTTAATTGTACGGGGGCATGAATATGCGTTGGATGGTGCGCAAATAGTTGAATGTAATACTTAATGGGGAATTTGAAACTAATTGCAATGGATACATGTATATCTTACAATGACGGCCATGTTGGTTTTTCTGGTTGAGAGTTGAAAGTTAAGGAGGGAGTTGCGAGGGTCGAAGGTGTAGTAACCAAGTTACTACGTGATGCCGTGTTTATCGTCAAATTGAATGACGGTTATGAGATTATGGCGCACGCTTCTGGTCGTATACGCAAGAGTAAAATACGTATTCTTATGCACGATAGGGTAATGGTTGAAGTTAGTTCTTATGGCGTCAATAAGCACGGGCTAGGAAAGGGTAGAGTGGTTAGTAGGCTGAGGAATAAAGACTGAGAGGTATATTGAAGTGCTGAAGATGGATAGTTTAGTACTGGCATCGTCTTCTGAATATCGGCTTAGACTGTTGAAGCAACTCATGATAGTGCCGGGTGAGGTTATATCGCCTGATTTGGATGAGTCTGTTCACAAAGGTGAGTTACCTAGGTTATATGCGGAGCGTGTTGCTCGAGAGAAGGCGCTCAAAGTCTTTTCGTCGAGGTCTGACAGGTTTGTTTTGGGTGCAGATACCGTTGCCTACTGCGGCAGAAGGATAATGTTGAAAACAGATGATGAGGCTCAAGCTACTGAGTATCTTGAAATGATATCTGGTAGGAGGCATCGTGTGTGCACTGCGGTTTGTCTCTGTACTCCTACTGGGGATGTGCGTGTACGTAGTGTGGTCAGCGTGGTGAAATTTAAGCGCTTATCAAAAGATGAGATAGGTTGCTATATACGCTCCGGGGAATGGAAGGGAAAGGCTGGTGGATATAGTATACAGGGTTGGGCTGGTGCGTTGATTTCATGGATGCAGGGTTCGCATTCCTCTATAGTAGGTCTTCCTTTGCATGAGACGTATTGTCTCTTGAGTGGATATTTCAAATTGACACATATTCCTTGATAAAGCTTCAGTAGCCTGGTAGCATCATGCTGAGGCTTGCATCTAAGTCTTTTATTTCGCACACAGCTGCGCAATGGTCCTACTTAGTCGTAGGTTGTGCTGTGGAGGTTGAACTATTGTAGTTTAAGGAGTTGTTTTATGGGGAGTATACCTGAGTTTAGCATACGTGATTTAATGGAAGCTGGGGTGCATCTTGGGCACAAGGCCGGTCGTTGGAATCCAGCTATGGCGCCTTACATATATGGCGTACATAAGTACAAAGACATTCACATAATAGATTTGAGGAAGACCGCTGTTCTTCTTAGGAATGCGCTGAGCGTTCTATATGACGTAGTTCATAGAAGGGGTAGGGTGCTCTTTGTTGGTACTAAAGTTCAGGCATCGAATGTTATTGCAGAGGAGGCGGCTCGTTGTGGGCAGTACTATGTAAACCACAGGTGGTTGGGTGGTATGCTAACTAACTGGGAGACTGTATCATCTTCAATCAGGCGTCTTTTAGACTTCGAGAAGCTTTTAAATGATACAGATGCTAAGTTTACAAAGAAAGAGCTCTTAGTGTTTGATAAGAAAAGAGAGAAGCTTGAGAGGTCTTTAGGTGGAATTCGTGAAATGGGGGGGTTGCCTCATATTCTCTTTGTGATTGACACTAATAAGGAGCACATAGCTATACAAGAGGCTAATAAGCTGAAAATTCCTGTTGTTGCTGTTTTGGATACGAATTCGGATCCAAGAGGTGTTGATTATCCTATTCCGGGTAATGATGATTCTATTAGGTCTATAGATTTCTTCTGTAGGGCTGTGTCCAATACGATATTGGAGGCTATTCGTTCAGATTTGATGAGTTCGGGAATTAGTGTTGCTGGATCACTAGGGCAAACTAAGGATGGAAGTGTAGTTGATTCTGGGAGGGGTAAGTCTGTTGCTGCTCACAAGGGGGGTGGTAAGGCTTCCAAGGGTGCTGCTGAAGTAGTTGTAGGGGGGTCTGTTGTTTCTGGCGCTGGCAGTGATAATGCCGATGTGCAAGAATAGTACTGATGCTTCTGCTTGTTTTAAGGTGATGTAGATGAAAATTGATGTTGAGGTTATCAAAGAGTTGCGTCAGATTACTGGTGCGGGAATTGGTGACTGTAAGGAGGCTCTTGAGTCATGTTCCGGTGATATGGATAAAGCTAGAGAGTATCTCAGAGAAAAGGGTTTATCTAAAGCATATAAGAAATCTCATAGAGATGTTGCGGATGGGCTTGTTGCGGTTTTTGCTGAGGGTGATGCGGGTGCGATACTGAAATTGGGTTCAGAGACTGATTTCGTTGCTCGTAATGAGAAATTTCGCTCGTTGGCTCTTGGTCTTGTAAGGGAGCTTCATGGTTATGGTGCGGAGGATTTAGAGGGATTTTCTGCTAGTAGCTATGCTGGGTCTCGTGTTGCTGATGAAATAGTAACTGCTGCTGCTGTTTTGGGAGAAAATGTGGTTCTGAGTGGCGTTGGGTTTGTAAAATTAAGTGGTCCTGGTGTCATAGGAAGCTATGTTCATGGTATGGTTAGTGAGGGCTTGGGTAAGGCTGCTGCTCTAGTGGTATTGGAGGGTGGTCCTTATTCTGATGAATTGGCTAGCTTTGCCAAACAGCTTGCTATGCATATTGTGGCTGCTAAGCCTGAGGCATTATCTATTGACGCATTGAGTAGCGATGTTGTGGACCGTGAGAGGGAGCTGGTAGCTAGGCAGGTTGAAGCTCTTGGAAAGCCTGATTCTGTGGCGCAGAAGATCATAGAAGGCAGGATGCAGAAGTTCTTTGAGGAGATGGTGCTATTAGAGCAGGTTTTTGTTATGGATGGCCAGACAAAGATTCGTGATCTTCTCGTTCAAAAAGGGCGGAGTATGAAGCATGAGATACGTATAGCTGTGTATAGGTTGTTCGCAATTGCTTAGATGTTGGAAGGTAGGGCATTTGCTGCGGAATGTCCCTGCTTGTTCTTTTGTGTTTGTGGGTAAGTGCGGAATGGGTGTGTCCGTATAGCGTCGTGTGTGTTACTTGTGTGTAGACGTGCGTACTTCGGGCCAAGTTGGTGTGTGAGAATTGGTCTTGTTAGTGCGTGTAGTTCTTGAAGTGCTTCTCGTGTGTACTGTAGCAATGGGTGATGTAGGGTTTTCCTTGTGGAGAATGGGAAGCTTGTATTTCTGTTTTCAGTTGTAGGTTGTCATGCTTGACATCATCTCGGAGAGCTTTTTTATCAATGGGGTTTTCGCGATCCTGATAGCGAGTATAGTTACGGCCCCTCTCGGATCTATGATGGTTTGGAATAGGCTGTCTTACATGGGGGATAGCATTGCTCATTCGTCATTGTTAGGGGTGGGGGTGGCTACGGTATTGCAAATGGACGCGTCATTTACTGTATTAGTAGTCGCATTAATTTTGGCGGTTATTATCTCCTTTGTTATAGACAAGGTGCATTCTATAGATACCGTTCTTAATATCATGACGAGTGTTGTGATGTCGGTTGGGATGGTTCTCTTGTCATTTATACCATCGTCTGGTGAGCGTATAATACACTCTCTTTTCGGTGATATATTGATGATCAGTAGCGGAGAGCTTGTTCAGATGTTATGTATCTCCTTGGTGGGGGCATGTGTCATAATTTATAGGTGGAAATACTGGGTATCTGTTTCTATCAGCTATGACTTATTTCTATCTACAGGTATAAGTCCGCGCCGTATAAAGATGGAAATTTTGATCATGTCTGCTCTTGCGGTGGTCTTATTTTCTCGTTCTGTTGGTATTCTTCTCATTACTGCATTTCTTATTATTCCAGCGTCTGGAGCGAGGTTACTTTCTAGAACTCCTGCTCGGATGGTTGTGGTGTCAATGGCTCTTTCTGTAATTTCTGGTGTTGTAGGATTGATGCTTTCCGTGAGATTTGATACGTTTCCTGGACCTATGACCATAATAACTTCATTTTTCTTGCTAGTGCTTGCGCATGTTTTGAGTAAAAAATGAGTTTTTGAGGTGTATGTACTGTCTGTTGCCAGGATGTTTGTATAATTCTTTAGTGCTGAGTTTTAAAACCGGTTCGTGTATTGTTTAGTCGCAGTGATGACTGATTGTTACGTAGCATTTTGAAAAATTTTGGACTTGAATTATGCTACATGAACTGATAGTTACGCCGCCAAGCAACTCGGATTGGCGATAAGGGGAGTGGTATGTGGCTGTTTAGCTGGAGTAACAGGAAAATTGTTGGCAAAATTTTGGCAATTTTTGGTTTGGCATCGGCGCTTTTTTTGGTTATCACCTGTTTCACAGGTAAGCGTGATGCCTATAACAAAATTCGGAAAAGGTGTGCGGCATTACGAAAAGAGCTATATAGCAATCGCATAAAGTTGTTGATTTTGGAAAGACGGGTGAAAGACCACTTTTCGTTATTTTGTCTTGGTAATACAATCAATCTGGGTATATCTCAGGGATTAGTAGGGTTTGCAAATTGCAATGTAGAAAAAAGCAGACAGACATGCATAAAGGTTTATCGGGGAGTGCTTGTACTGACAATTGTTACGATGTTTGCTTTGGTGGTTTTTAAGTGGGTTTCGGAGTCACATGTTCTTAAACCTGAAACTGCAAAGTCTGTAGATGTGGCGCTTGGAGTAACTTTATTGGTATTTTGCATTTTGGCTGCATACGCCATGAAGTTTGTATTTTCTGAATATATGCGTTCCTGGAATAAATTAGCTAAGAAGCTGAGTAAAGCACTGGAGAGAGAAGGGAACAGGTATTGCAAATTGGTTAGTGGAATAGAAACGTATAACAATTTTCCTGAACACATAAAGTACGGTATTCGGGTATCTGATCATTTTACTTCATTAGTTATGGGGCGTATTTTATCAGGTGCATTGACGAGTAAGGCTGCTCAAAAGATATTGAAGGCAGTCGAAGATGAGATGTCTAGAGCCTCAAGACTTATGAGTTCATGATTCATTATGCTATTTGTATCAATTAGGCTATTATTGAGCATACTAGCCTAGTTGCTGAGTTTATATAAATGCATTTAGTTATGTGCTCTTTAGTATTATTAATACATCTCTTTATTAATGTGTGTTCTAAGAGTTGAGCAATCTGTGATTTTTGTGGTATATGTGATAATTTAAATCTTAAGTTCGCTTGCATTTTGTGAGTGCTGCTGCAGGGGTTTGTTTTTGTGGATTGTTTTCCACAGCGTTCTGGTATGTGAATTAGAATATGCGGCTTAAATTTGACGAGCGTGAAGGGGAATGATATGGCTGATGATGATATTGCTGCTGGTAAGAGTGAAGGTTTTGTTGGAGAAGTACAAAGGAGAGATTTTTTGGGGCTCACCACTCTTTTTATGTCATTTATAGGTATTTTTTCTTTTTTATATCCTTTATTCAAATCGTTGAGTCCTTCGGCCGAGGTAATGGCCCAATCAACAGTTGAGGTAGATTTAACTAGTATAAAAGAGGGGAGCACAAAGGTTGTTAAATGGCAGGGCAAGCCTGTGTTTGTCAGAAGACGTACGAAGGAAGAGATAGAAAAGGCTAGAGCCGTAGATATATCTGGATTGCGCGATCCTCAGACTGATCAGCAGCGCACTTTTGTTGGGAAAGAAGAGTGGTTGGTCATGGTAGGTATATGCACCCATCTAGGGTGTGTTCCTACGGAGGTTAAAAGTGGTGATAAGGGGTGGTATTGCCCATGTCATGGTTCGAAATATGACACTTCTGGGAGGATTTTGGCTGGGCCTGCGCCTTTAAATTTACCAATACCTGATTATCATTTTGTAGATGATAGTACTATGGTAATTGGCAAGAAGGGTACTGCTTTGTAGGGGTGGAGATGCAAAAGAACGAGAATAACGCTGCTGAGTGCGGCAAGGGTGTATTAGCTTGGATAGAGTACAGACTTCCTGTGTGTGCGTTTTTCAGGGAACTGGCGAATTATCAGGTGCCCAAGAATTTGAACTATGCTTGGAATTTCGGGTCATTAGCTGGTATTGCCTTAATAATCCAGGTGATTACGGGTATATTTCTGGCTATGCACTATACTCCGCATGTTGATTATGCCTTTAATAGTGTAGAGCGCATAATGCGAGATGTGCATTATGGTTGGCTCGTTAGGTATACACATGCTGTTGGGGCATCCTTTTTTTTTATTGTTGTTTATATACACATTTTTAGAGGGCTCTATTATGGGTCGTATAAGAGACCCAGGGAGCTGGTGTGGTTTGCGGGGATAATTATCTTTTTGGTCATGATGGCTACTGCATTCATGGGATATGTTCTACCATGGGGGCAGATGAGTTTTTGGGGAGCTACTGTAATTACAAATCTTTTCTCAGCTGTACCTTTGGTAGGTGAAGGAATTGTTAGATGGTTATGGGGTGGATTCTCCGTCGATAATCCTACGCTTAACAGGTTTTTTGCGCTGCACTATTTGTTGCCGTTTACGCTTATAGGTTTGGCGGGGCTGCATGTTATAGCTCTACACAGATTTGGTTCTGGAAATCCTAGTGGTGTTGAGGTGAAATCTAAGCGTGATACCATTCCTATATGGCCGTATTTCATAATCAAGGATTGTATAACTTTTGGGTTATTTTTTGTATTTTTGTACTTGTTTGTATTTTATGCGCCAAATTATTTAGGGCATCCGGATAATTATATAGAAGCAGATCCTATGGTTACTCCAGAGCATATAGTGCCAGAATGGTACTTCTTGCCGTTTTACGCAATGCTTCGCTCAATTCCTGATAAGTTGTTGGGTGTGGCAACTATGTTTAGTTCGATATTGGTGTGGTTTTTGCTGCCATTTTTGGATAGGTCTGAAGTCAAAAGTGGTAAGTATCGCCCTGTATTTAAAGTTTTCTATTGGATTTTTGTGCTTAATTTTTGTCTTTTGATGTGGATAGGTGGTCAAGAGGTAAAGGAGCCTTTTATTTCTCTGGGTAGGCTTTCGACACTTTATTACTTTTCGTATTTTTCTATAGTTTTGCCTTTGCTATCGAAGTATGAAAAATGCAGAAAATTGCCTAATACCTTAAGTGACACTGTGCCGGAGATGAAGTGATATGATGCGTGCGTCGACTTTTTTATGGATATTCGTATATTTACTGCCTTTTGGTGCGGTGTGTGGGCATGTTGCGCCTGGAGGTGATGTACCGAAATGGAAATTTTCAGGAATTTTTGGGACATTTGATCGACCAGCGGTGCAGCGGGGATATCAGGTGTATAGGGAGGTGTGTTCGAGTTGTCATTCTATGAAAAGGCTTGCCTTTCGTAATCTTCGGGAAGTAGGTTTCTCGGAGGCGGAAGTGAAGGCGATAGCTGGGTCATACACCGTTACTGATGGTCCTAATGAATCTGGTGATATGTTTGAAAGACCTGGTATCCCGTCGGATTACTTTCCTCGTCCATTTCCAAATAAGGAGGCTGCGGCTGCTTCTAATAACGGTGCAAATCCGCCTGATTTATCATTGATGGTAAAGGCTAGGCACAATGGGCCTGATTACGTATACAAACTGCTTACCAGTTATCAGGGGACAGATGCTGATGAAAACGGTTTATATTCAAATCCAGTCTTTTCAGGTGGAAAAATAGCTATGGCACCTCCGCTCTCAGAAGGCCTTGTAGGATATATGGATGGCACTGAAGCAAGTATTGAAAATATGGCTAGAGATGTAGTGAATTTCTTGCAGTGGGCTGCGGAGCCTGAGATGGAGGTTAGAAAGAAGCTAGGCATCAAAGTTGTTTTATCATTGATGGCGGGCACTGTGCTGGTTACTATGGTAAATAGGCGACTCTGGAATATGTTGCGTAAATAGCTTCTACGGTATGGAGTAGCCTATAGATATTTTTACCGTTGTTTTCTAGGTGTGTTCACGTTGAAAGGCGCAACGAGTTTGTTCTTATGTACTATGTGGGTGAGCTTTTGTTAGATGGCTTTCACGTGGATCTCTTAAGAGCGGTAATTTTATATGTATCCCAGACAATGGCAGCATGTGTTTTTTGTGTGAGTCGTTTTGGTATGACGTGCTGGGTCTTCTCTTGATGTGTGAATGAAGCCTTATTGTCGTGTCTATATACAAGTTATAAGTTATTCAATGAGCTCTGTTATAGGAAAATTCCTATAAAATTTACCAAAACGCTCATCGTAGATTTTTAATGTTTTCAATATTTTTATCATGCTTGGGGCTATATATAGTGTTTCAGTGGGTACAGAGTATGTGGTTTGAGGACGTATATTCTGGTAGTGAGTAGTAGACCTGTACGAGCATACTTGTAATAAAGGAAAGGTCCTACTGACTAGATTTTATGGTGTTTTTTATATGCATTTAAAAGTATACATTTTCATTGCTTATTGATTCCAGAGACACAATTTAGAGTTGGTATTTTTGCTCAATTTTCTGATGCAATATATGTGTATACGTGTTCATTTTAGAAGTTTCTATCCGGCGATAATATTAAATATTGGTATACATTTTTGGTTGTACTAACATTTCAAATGATGTAACCTGCGGGATGTATTGCTTTCTAAGGTTATGACTATGCAGGCCCGGGTGGCGTTGTGCGCGGTATATTGTGGCATGTTTCTTGGTGCTGGATTGACGCAAGTGGAGGCGTCAGATGCACAGGGAAAAAAGAATATGTATTCTGTTGTAGAAGATAATGGCGCAGGAAGAATAAATGATAGCTTTTCCTTAAGTGGTAGAGTGCTGTTTTATAACTGGGGTGGCATGGGAGTGCTGCCGAGTCTTCCTAAAGAAGGATCTATCATAGGTACAATACGTGATTCATTGGATGTGGATGGAAGTATAAAAAAGCGTCTAGATTGGAGCGAAGATTGTGACATATCAGGTCACGTAAATTTTGAATATCTGAGTGATAGTGGCACTGCTTACGGTGCAGATTTTCAGGTAATGGTACCAGAAGTAAATAGTGCAGTTGAAGTTGGAAAGGCCTTTATAAATAGAGGTAGTAGGGCGTATGTTTTAACTCCGTACGGCAAGTTCTCTTTAGGATATCAGGAAGGTGTTGAATCTCTAAGAAATGGTGGCTTTGACGATTTTATCAGGGGTAAAGATCCTACTCTTTTAAAGTATAGGTTGCCCTTGTTAAAGGGAGACTTCTTCACTAATGGTGCTGGACAGTGGTTACTAAGTAATTCTGCTTTGTTGTATCCAGGTCTCTATAGTGAGAGTATATTTCGTGTAAACAATTATCTAGACTATTATGGGCTTCAAGAGCATAGCAAGCACTATAGCAAGTATTTCGTCAATAACTTACCGCTGAGGATTTCATATCAGTCTCCTGCTTTGTATGGGATGAAATTTGGCGTGAGTTATTCTCCAACAGGGTATGCAGACGATTTGTCTAATGCGTGGTTGCCGGCAGATAGTGCTATATATGAAGGTCCGAAGCCTAAGGCTGGAGATTCTTTAGGTATTTCTGGTGGTATACGTTATGTTGGGGGGAGTAGTGTTAGGGATAGTATATGGGGATGGTGGTACAATAACATCTTCAAGAAGAAGCGTAGAGGCGGGGGGCTTAACTTTAGTAGGATTATAGGGGATTCATTGGTTTACTCGCCTGCTTACAAGAATGTTGTGAGTGCTTTATGGTCTTTGGGTAAGGTATATAGCTTAGGACATGACGAAGTTAGTCTAGATTTGTCGGTAAGTGCGGAATATGCATCTTCAAGTTCTAGGTCTTTAGCTTCTTCAAGGAAAGGGCAGCCGAAAGGATGGTTCCATGATCTTGCTGCAGTTGAATTATCAGCAGCTGTAGGAGTTAGGGGCTTCACAGCAGGTGGAAGTTATGGTTATCTTGGTAGGTCTGGTTACCCTATGGGTCCTTGGGAAGGTACGGAGATATCTTGGGAGCGTGATAATGCTAGGAACGTTTTAAAGCCTTCGTATTATTTTGCTATGGGTGCTGGCTATAAGGTGGGTTCTTTACGTATAGATGGTTCTTATTTTTATAGCAACAAGGGCGGATATTTTACGCTTGCTAGACTTAGTGATATGGGGCTAAGGGTTAGCTATGAGATGTATAGGGGTGAGAGTATGCGTTGTGTACTCTTCACTCAGCTGCATAAGATAGCCACGAGTTATAGGTTTGCTGACGGACTTCCAGAAAGGAGTGATTGTCGTCGCTTTGGTGTTCATGAAGTGTATCATCGTGATGCTGGTTACAGGCAGCATAAGTGTTCTTTGGTTAAGCCTTTGAAGTATGACTTTGGCTTGGTGGCTTTAGGTGTGAAGCTGGTCTTCTAAGAAGTGTGGGTGTTTTGGATTTTTGAAGGTTTTGTATGAGAGGTTCTCTGGTAGTTGTGAGTGTGGCAATGCTTCTCCTGGGGTCCTCTGGTGGTGTAGTTGCTGCATCTTCTGGAGGAGGTTTTGAAGGAGAGCGTGCGTCGGTAACTGGTAAGGTATTGTCTTATGCTTGGTTATTAAGTGATCGGGCTATAAAGGGGCAAGGTAGCAGTGAAGGTCAAAAGCTCGTGCTGGAAATGTATGGTGCTAAGTTAGGTTATAAGGACTATGGTTATCCGGGAGTGGGAGACGTTTTTTCTTCGCCGTTGGAGCACGGTCTTGATACTTGGGGAGCGAGCTATGATGCGATGTTATCTCTTGGGTTACGCTCAAGGCGTGATGTGCTAGGTACTCAATATGGGGCAAATTTTTCTCTTATGGTTCCTGCGGGTTCCGGTGGATCTATGGTCTTTCATGGTGCGCCTGGTATTGAGAGTAGGGTTTTTGCTGATACTCTTTTGGGGAATTTTTCTGTTGGCTATCAGGAAGGTGTTGAGTCCAAAATGAAAGTGGATGTCTTCGGTGGCTTGTCAGGTGAGAATGGAAGTGCTTGGGGGAGATACTTGCGTGGCTTTTTGAAGTATGCGAAGGGTGTGCCCTTTCACATGTATCCAGGGCTTTACAGTGAAAATTTATTCCGGTCTACAAGGGACTTACGCGGCATAAGTGGTGTTTCTGCGAAGACAAAGGACGTTTTAAATTCGATGCCGTTGAGGTTTTCTTTTGAGTCGGCGAGGCTTGGTGGCTTGTCTGTGGGCTTTAGTTACTCACCAACGGGGTACAGAGATGATATGTACAAAGGTGGGGAGTTTGTTGTTCGGGACGGCATTACTGGTTTTGATACCTTGGGTCAGGTGAACTTGCAAACGAGTGTGGGGGTCAGGTTTGGCAAGATGATAACTTTGCTAACCCCGCGTTTTGATTCTGGGCCTGTGTACAAAAACATAGTAAGTGGTGCTGCGAATTATGAGTATGAGTTAGCCGATATTGCGAAGTTTAGGTTGTCGCTTGCTGGTGAATATGCAAGACCAAAGAAGGCCAGAGATATAGTGCCGGAAGGAAGGAGGCAGGAGGAAATTTTTGTAGCTGACTACAATAATTTGTCTGCCTTTTCTAGTGGCTTGGAAATAGACTTGGGTAGATTGCGGTTTGCTGTTGGTGGTGGATACCTTGGGAAGTCTGGTAGTCCTAAAATGTATATATTTAAGGATGTGAGACATAAGGTGCCTTATGTGAAGAAGAAGGGTTTGCCGTCTCATTATGTGACTTCAGCGGTTACATATACGATTGGTTCTTTCTCTGCTACAGTTGCCTACTTTATGAGTAGGTTAACGCATATACCGCCTGCTACAGTATCTCATACTCTCAGGGGGCATGAGTTGGATTCCGTTGTAGACGGGGAGAATACGTTGAAGGATTTAGTTGTAGGAGTCGGTTATAGCCTTTTTAGTAAAGGAAGCACGAACTTAGAAGTATTTCTAAATTGTCACATGTTCTCTGTGCAACATAAATTCAATATCCATGAGTACAAAGTATCTACTGAGGGTAGTGGATTTGTATTAAAGGAAGGCGGCGAGCGTGCAAATACTAATAATGGCGCTGTGGCATTATTAGGAATGAAGTTTGCGTTTTAATTAAGGGGTTGCTACAAGAGTACTCTTGTAGTTTATTCGGCTAGGTCTTCTTATTGGGGCGTGTACTAAGATGCGGCGCCCCTTTTTTGGTTTCCTTTAGAGTCTGAGGCTTGTTGCGTTCTAGAGGTGGGTGCTTCTAATGAAAAGGTGAAGTTGCCTATCTGTAAGTTTCTGTTGTGAAAATGATGACTCGTGACTCAAGGAATTGGGTCGTTTAACTGGGCATGTGTAGGGTAGTGGGCTCTGTTACTTCGAATGATATGTTTACTTAAGGAAATAAGGGTGCTACTGCACTTCTGTAAGAAGAAAGCGCTATAATTTTCTTTTTTAGAATGCCATTTCGAAATCAAGCGTACTATGTTCCTGAGGCGTAGTAAAAGCTCTATATCTGCGCAGATACTGCAGTAAAGTGTTGTTAGATGTTGTTAATTTATCTAATTTTTTCTCGTGAAATGATTTTTCGACAAAGATACGGAAATTGGATATTTATCTGTATTAGCTTTTTGATTAGTTTTGTTTTGAACTAAATGAACAAAGCTATATATGCAATAACTTAGTCTGTAGCTGCCGTATATTGGCAAATGCTACATTGTTTTTTAGGGTTTTAGTTTTTATGAATGGCGATGATGCACCCGTTTCTTCTAGTAACGCTTCAAGTTTCTATAGGGAGTTTCTAATTTTGCAATGCTTTATGAAGGACTTAAAATAGCATCTAAAAAGTTTTTGCATGCTACCACGCTCTAGAGCAGTATAACCCGAGTTGCAGATATAATTTTGAAATACCATCGCAACATGGGTTCTTTTTAGAGTTGAAGTAAAGATTTAAGTTTTTTGCCGATATTTCTAGGTAACGTGCTTTATAGGATGTTATGGGACATAGAACATTCGGCTTTAATGCCGGCTTAGGTGGCAAAGCGGTCAAGTTTTGAAAGAAGCTATGAGCCTACAGCATGTGCGTGAAATACTAGAAAAAGTTATACTATTAAAAGAATAGATGTGCGAAAACTGTAAATTGATAGTAGCTTAATACTTTAAGTTGAGAGAGTTTTCTACAGCTATAGTAGATACATCATACAATTTTTCTGTATAGATCTTATAGATTGATTTTTGGGATGCATACCTAAATTTCTAGGTATCCTTCAGGGTCTGTTAAGGAGTTACTGAGAAGAAGATGAAGCCGTTTTTTAGAAGCGCAGTTTTCTATATTAAACGATTCACGCCTTCTGTATAAGGATTTGTACGTGCAGATAAATAGCAGTATGTTTTTAAGAATTACATAAAGATGCTAAAAATCTTGTTCTTGAACTAAATAGTGCAAGACAAACATTTCTGTTTAAGCGAGCTCACAAGAGTATATACCAGTACTAGCATATAAAATGCTAATGTCTTGCTCCATAGGACATGCATAAAGAATAGCTTCTTGTAATTTTACAGAAGTGGTTTTTATCAGTTAAAAACTGAAATGCGTACTTGTACTTTATTTCCTAATTTATAGGAAAAATCTTTATCAATCAGCAAAAATTTATCTTTTATTACGTTGTTGAGAATAATTCTAAATTGTAAATTCGTATTATTCCTAATAAAATTCCATCTTGTCGCAATTAAATCCTTGACAGAAATATTATCACTTATTAAGTATAGCTCGTACAGTTAACATGTTCTTCAACGTTTAATCAGGTAATACAAAATGACGAGGGTTTCTTTATCTACTACTCTTGCGTCGCTTATGATGTTTTACGGGATGAGTGATGCTCTGGCGTCATCGGCCGCACAGCAGTCCAGGGTGTTGAGTGATGAAAAGGGCGTAGTAGCGATAAAACGGGTAACAGATGAGAGTAATCTTAGGCGTTATATTACCGTGTCTCCGGTGATAGATATTGGCGGTTCAGTGTTATCACACGGATGGTTTGCGTTTCGTGATTCTTACTATCATAAAAAAGGAATAGATGAGAAATTATTTCCCGCGAGCGAGAATTTAAGGACGCAAGGTTTTGCTAGTGACGCTATGTTGTATGTGACAGCAGAAGGCAAAAACGATAACTATAGGATACATTATGGTGGAAGTATAGAGTTAGAAGTTCCATATACTCAAAAGGCTGACTATACATCCTTTAAACAAGTAAGAAATCGTGGGACAAAGATTTACGTAAATACCACGTTTGGAGAAGTTAGTTTCGGCTACCAAGCAGGTATTGATTCTATAATGAGAATTGATGCTATCAGCATTGGGGCTGGGGATATTAGCAATACGTGGATGCGATATGTTAACTTGCGTGGCATACATGATCCTTTAAAAGGCCTGACCAATGAAAAAAGACCTGTATTATATAAGAACAGACCTGCATTACCTACAGAGCTAAGGAAGCTTTATTTAGAAAATGTATTCTACTTATCTACTGGGTTATACAGTGAAAGCCTTTTTGATGGGGGTAATAGATTTTCAAGGAATGCTTCTAAGCCAATCGATGCTAATAATGCGCTAAATTTAACTAATGCTCTACCGCTAAGGTTTACATACCTTTCTCCTGATTTTGCTGGACTAAGATTAGGGGTGAGTTATGCTCCGTTCGGATACGAAGAAGATCTAGTGCTGGATACACATACTGCTATAAAAAGATCATTAGTCGCACGTATGCGTGTTTTTAAAGATTACACACGATTTCATGGGGCAATCAGAAGTAGATTTTCAATTCCGCTAATGGAAAAAGGGGGTACGAGAAAGAAGTTTATCATTCCCCTTTACGAGAACATAGTGAATGCAGGAATGACTTACAGTTCATCTTTTAATGGCTTGGATTTTAAGCTATCAATGGTTACTGAATATGCTAAAGGAAAAACGCGCTTATTACGGGATAGTAGTGATATAGAATTTGCAAAAATGGACAGCATTAAGAATGTTGTTCTTGGTGGAATGTTGAAATACAAGAATGTAAAACTCGCTGTGTCTTACGGATATCTAGGTCAAATAGATAATGTTAATAACATGTACTCCTATAAACTCGATAAGTTTGTTTTAAATACCACAGACAGAGTAATTATCAGAACGAGCGGAAGCTACTTCTTAACAGCGGGTGCTGGTTACGAATATGACAGGCTGCATGTATCCGCATTTTATAGGGGTAGTAACTACAGTGGCAACATATTTAACGAGATATCATTGGGAGCTGAGTACAATATTTCAGGACATTCATCAAGAGTTAAGAGTATGATTTTTGCCAACTACCACAACTTCTCAGCGTTATCTACCGTTATCACAGATCCTGTAGCTACTGATGGTGTAAATAGAGGTCAGGTTATATTGGCCGGTATGAAAGTGAGATTTTAGGTTGTGTTTCTAAAAACTGTACCTTACAAGCATCTCCATAGTGCCGTGGTTAACGGTAACGGAGATGCTTAGTTTTCGTATTATGGCCGCCGTAGCCTCAACCATAAATGTAAATGCGTAGCGGCTGGTCCATTTCTGGTAGAGAAAAAAAGCGGGTTTTCTGCATAAGGACTGTCTGTAGAATTCTCTATATGCAAAAGCACGTACATTTTCTGTAGTGAATACTTTTTACGACACAAGATTATCTGGCTTGTCATTGACGTGTGAGGCATGCATATTCTTACATATTTTCTATAAGACTGATATTTGATTTGCACTACACTGAAGCCTAGTGGTGGAAGCTGCAAGGAGAGAGAGTGCTTGCATTTTTGAGCTATAATTCTAGGGCTTCTTCAAAGAAAGGGCAGCCAAAAGGATGGTTCCATGATCTTGCTGCGGTTGAATTATCAGCAGCTGTAGGAGTTAGGGGCTTCACAGCAGGTGGAAGTTATGGTTATCTTGGTAGATCCTGGTTACCCTATGGGGCCTTGGGAAGGTACGGAGATATTTTGGGGGCGCAATGATGCTAGGAACGCATTGTTTTACGTTAGATCCGATGAGGTGACGCGTTGCATATGTATTGGACGGAACCTTGTCATGTATGGCATATGCATCAGAAGATTATGGCGTATCATAGAATGGTGCTACTCTGAATCAAAATACTATTGTAGGGGTTGCATGAGAGCATTGTTACGTGACATTATTAAGTA
>NZ_JAHLEX010000070.1 GCF_023476575.1 Anaplasma phagocytophilum
CAGATTGTGAAGTTTTATGCCAGTGTACGAGTCGGTATATGATATGATCAGCTTTTTTCTTCTTAGAACTTGTTGGTAAGAAAGGTTATGACTCTATTGCTACTGGACAAAATGCAGATATGAAAAGAATTCTGTAACTGCTGATTAAATGCTTTTCGTAGATTTTGTAAACTGCTACTTTGTCTTCATGGTGAAATGCTTCTATGAAGTGAATCCGAGACAATATTACCGTCACCGCAATTGCTGTAATCCAAAAATATCCGTGCATGTCACATGCGTTGATACAGTAACTAGATGACAAAATAGTGCATTATGTAGCAAATGCTAGGATTATTAGCAGATTTATGTATGATTTACGAGTACAGTATGGAGTTATCCACATGGGTAAGCTTTGGTCATGCATAGTTCAAATGTCTCTTTGGTTGATATTTTCTGGGTATTCAGATTGGTTTTTTATAGCTTCAGGTGTTATAAGCTCGGTTTCATCTGTGCTGCTGTGTAGCGTTTTAGAGAAGTCTGTGCCTAGGGAACATTACAAGATGTTTCCTAGTTTTGGTATAGGACGCCTGCGTCTGGCAAAGAATTTCTGCCTATATTGTGCTTGGTTGCTATGTCAAGTTATCGGGTCTTCTGTATATGTAACTAAAAGGGTATTTGGTCCATGTGTTAAGCATTCCAAGCCTGTAGTTGCCTATGTTGATACTAGTCAACGGAGTGGATTAGGGGCGTTCATGCTAGTTAACTCCATTACCTTAACTCCCGGAACTGTAGGTATGAGTATCGCTTCCGATGGTAAGGTAAAGGTCCTTGCACTAGACAAAACCTTGTTGTCGGGTGTTTCAGAGATCGATAGCAAAATTTATGCAACATTTAATACCTAGGGGGTAGAACCTAGTATTCCGGCGGAGTAGGGAGCTGCTGATGCATTTGAGATAAGTTATCGATCTGCCTATGTGGCGAAAAATAAGGGCTTGTTTTAGCCCTCACGGCTTCGCTGCACGTAACTCTTTAATATGCCAGCGCGTTTAGATGTTCTTTTGTAGTTTCATTAACTTGAAGACGTATTGCTGAGCATGATGCTCCTGTACAGGAGTGCTTTTGCACGATGGTAGGTACGTTTACGCGTAAAGCTACTGGCACAGGTATACCACTTCTTAGCGAAGACCTCCTTGATTTGCCATTAGCTTTTTGTAAATCTGTAATATGCCTTTTGTGGTTAATAATTTGTCGATTGAGAGAACATGAGCGGCATCGTGAAAGAAGTCAGATGCCCACCCCGTAGCGACTATTTGTAGAGATTTACCACTTTCCTCTTTTAATATTCGCTGAATTACTCCCTCAACCATGGATAAATATCCCCAATACAATCCAGATTCTAAAGATGGTGCAGTAGCATCAGATATTACCTTCGTTGGTTTATTCACGCATACTTGCGGGAGCGCAGCCGTGCACAGCCTCACGCTCTTAACCAGGCACGCAAGACCAGGAGAGAGAACCTGTCCGTATAGATCTCCATTTTTGCTGACGAGATTAAAAACGGTAATTGTCCCCATATCTATCACAAGAAGGTCCCGATCAGGATATAACGTGCGAGCAGCGACTACGTCAGCAAGGCGATCAGAGCCTATTGTATTCTGCGCTAAACATATGTTGATGCCCAGTAAGCTTGCATGAGCGCTTGTTATGAATACTGGTATAATGTTGAAAAAGTTCTCGAACATCTCTGTTATAGAACCGTTCACTGCATAGACAACACTTGATACTGCGGCCCCAACTAAACGGTGAATATCGATATTGGCCTGAGATGCCAGGACGCGTAGTATGGCATAAAGTTCAGAAGCTGTACGTTCATGATAAGTCGATATGCACCAGCTTTCTGAAAATTCTTCACCGACATATATAGTAAATTTTATGTTGGTATTTCCAACATCAACTATGGCTAGCATACAGCGATTTAATTCACATCTATTCCTACAGCTTGCTCCACTTTATTGAACCCATCGCGTGTGAGCAAGTCAGCAAGCTCCATGTTTATCCTGTCAATAATACCAAAACCCCCATAAACTATAGCAGTGTATAATTGCACCAGGGATGCACCTGCTCTAATTTTTTCTAGAGCTTGGGCCCCACTGCTAACACCACCACAACCCACGAGTACGACTCTTCCTCGGGTTAGAGAATATACATCTGCCAGCACTCTTGTGGATAAGGAAAACAAGGGTTGACCGCTCAAACCGCCTCTAGAGATAGGCGCTGTTGTACCTAGAAGTTTGAAATTGGTCGTAGTATTACTGACTATTATCCCGTTTATCTTATGTCTTAAAACCTCGTCCACTATGTCTTGCAACACTTCATCAGAGAGATCAGGATCTATTTTTAAGAGAATAGGTACAGATTCCGCGTGATCAACCGCATATCTAGCTTTTCTTACAGACGCTAGTATTTCGTTCAGAGAGTTTCTTCGTTGCAATTCCCTCAACCCAGCAGTATTTGGAGAAGAGAGGTTTACTGTTATATAGCTAGAAAGCCCGTAAACCTTCTGTACTAATTCTGCATATTCGGCAGGAGGATCAGAACACCCTTTGTACATACCTACATTTATGCCAAATACCAGGTTGTTCAGGTCTTTTGAGTCTACCTTCTTTAACAAACGCGTCAGACCCTTATTATTGAACCCCAGACGATTTATTACGGCCTTCTGCTTATGCATGCGAAAAAGACTAGGCCCTTTATTTCCAGATTGAGGATATTTTGTCACAGTGCCAACCTCTGTGAACCCAAATCCAAGTGAAAGCACTGGACGTATTACCTCAGCGTTTTTATCAAACCCTGCAGCCAGACCGATGGGAGTACGCACTTTGAAATTCAGAAGCTGAGTGCTTAAACATTCAGGCATTTTACGTACACTAGAGCTGTATAAACCCTGCTTTAGAGCAAAGAGCGTTAAGCTGTGTGCAACTTTAGGTGGTATAAGAAAAAGCGGATTATTAAACCTGAAAAGCGACATTATCTCTAAATTTCACTAAATCTTTACGATTATACCACAGTCACTAAAAATAACAAAACCCCACACTAAATAGGATTTTTTGCAGTTCTTGCAACAACTATTAATATATACCAAGGTGCGATATAGTATACTATGTAGTGCACTGAATGCTGATTTAACATAAGAGATATGTTTTGTTTAGCATATAACAAAGGCCCCCAGGGTTTATTGTTTGTAGCTTCATAAATCTTTTACTGGTGAAACAAGGAGAGAGAACATGAGGGTTCTATCTATAGAGGATCAACGGGATTTGAAGGTATTACATACCGTATCATCTCCCTTGGAAAGCGTTGATAGCGCAACTCGAGAAATTGTAAATGAGATGATCAAAATTGCTGAAAGAGGAGACACTGTGGGACTGTCTGCAGTGCAGTTGGGGTACCCCATTAGAGTCTTTGTTATAGATATGTTCAGTGGCCTTTTTAACATTACTAAGGATCTGAGGGTGATTTCAGGGCATCATTCACATAGCACCAGAAGTCTTGTATGCATAAATCCCCAAATCGTGAGCTTTTCTGGCGAAAATGTTACTCTGTTTGAAGGGTGTTTATCTGTGAAATCCATCGGGATGGTGGGAATACAGCGTCCTGGAAATGTTGATCTGAAATATACAGATCTTGCTGGGAATGTATGCGTGATAAGAACATTCAATTGGCTTGCTAGATGTGTGCAGCATGAGATGGATCACCTTAACGGAGTGCTGTTGGCTAACGTGCTTGATAACATAAAAAATAAATCTGCTCAGAGTGTTTCAGAAGAAGACTATAGCTCAGTTCATATACTGCTTTTAGATAACAGCAAAAAGTGTTAAGCGTTGGGGTATCAGGAGGATCTCTGAAAATCACAACTATGAGGGATTTTCTTCCAGATTTTAATCTGTTAGCTTTGCTGCGTTTACCGAGAAGGAATATAAGTTCGTAATGCATCTTGATCCCTATGTGCGAGAAGTAGGCACAGTGAAGAAGACTTTGTGGGATGACTTTTTTATAACTTTTTCACTAGTACGGTGTTTTAGTTGTGTTGTATAGTGGGCTTATGCATTAGTGCGTATGAGCGATCTTAGAACTTGGTCCTTAAGTTATTATACGAGTTGCTAGGTTTATACCTACATAGTGAGTGTTTACCTAAGCTTTAAGTTTTTGGTTAGTACACCCTACATTTAGTGTTCACACAAACGTTCAGTATTCTAGTATTCCATATACTCTGAGAGATAGTTCAAACTTGGATTTACGTAAGTTTTTGTGTTGAAGTTGGTGTGGCCTATAAAAAGGCTTACGTAGAGCTACTCGTAGAGTTTTTGTTTAAATGTCATGCGTGCTGTAGACATATAAGTGTGAGATAAGCACTTGTTATATCTTCTACGTGAGATACTGGATTTTAAATTACGCATGCGGGAATGATTCTGTATTCACTAAATATGCCGGTAAATTTGATACCGAGAGGAAAGTTAAACGTAGTATCTTCTATAAGACTGTAGCAAAGTTATGTATCAGAATCTGCTTTAGATGTTGCGAACTGTATTCTGATTTGTGTTGCGATACTTCAAATATGAAACTTAACAAGCGGTATCAGTAGGCAGTTTCTGTTCTAAGATTTGCTTCAGTATAAGTCTTACGCGGTCTGTGCACTGAGTCTTGAAAACATATCTAGGAGTATAGAAACTTGTCATTAGTGGGAAGACCTAGCAGCTTTCAGCTGTAACTGCACAGTACATAATGCTACCAAACTGTGCATATAGCTCTCCTCTACCATCGGTATATCAACATATTGCAGCACGGTAGATCGTATGTTGCTGAGTTGTAGTTCACGTTTAGTACATATACACGCTCCCGTGGAGCGCACATACAAGTCTACGGTACACAGGGGTTATCTTGTATAAAAATCCTCCGCAAGAGTTTTATTATGATATATCACGTGTGGATATTAATAGCGTGTAGTGGACGCTGTTGCTATAATCCAGCAGTAAAGTTTTTTGTGGGAGTACGGTGGTGACGTTGAAAGGACCTTGTTATTGTTCCGGAGATTCTGCAGATAGTTTGGTTGTTATGTTGCATGGAAGAGGTGCTAGCGGCGATAATATGATTGCGATTGCTCCGTATATGTCGCGGAAAGGGTTAAATAACACTCAGTTCCTGTCTCCTCATGCGCCACTACGATATGGTTCCATAGGTTATACGTGGTTTACAGATAGTCTACGGGATATGGATGAAAGATCCGCCTGTGTGGAGATTATGAGATCAGTCGAGATGGTAAATAGATTTATAGATGTGCAGCTCGAAGCACTGGGTATAGGCGATGACAAATTGTCTCTCGTGGGTTTTTCACAGGGTGCTATGTTGTCCATATATGTGGGATTGAGTAGAGAGAAAAAATGTGCATCAGTTGTTGCATATTCGGGTGCAGTGCCCTTTCCAAATGCCTTGGAGAGCATGGTGCGCTCTCGTCCGGATGTCTGTGTGATACATGGTGAAGATGACGATGTTATTCCTTTTTATTACTTCGAAGAATGTGTAGATTTTCTACAGCGCAACAAGGTTACTGTTGAGGCGCATTCTATGAAGTCTCTCGGGCATAGTATAGATGATCAAGGTCTAGAAATAGGTTCCTTGTTTATTAAAAATCGTATTACAGGTAATGCATCGTAGAACTCTTGCGGGTGTGTAACCTATGTCTCCAGCCCTTTATGTGTTCAGCACGTACACTGCTCATATATGCCCTGTTACGGCTAAACATGTTTCTGCACTGATAGTTGGGAAGAGCTACACACGCGATTTGGTTGCATGATGTACTGTGTAACCTGCTGAAAGTTGCTAGGTCCTCCCTACTCTAAGCTGTGTGTGTTGCTAGTGCACTACAAATATGCGCTCCGTTTTGGTGCGATATGCTGAGTCATCATTGGTGTCGAAGAGGTACATGCTGGGTTGAGAACGTTATGCACTGTATAGTCTTCCGAACATTGCCAGGTCTCTATTATGGCATCTACTTTAATACCAAAATCCCACGCCTTTCTTGTAACCATGGAGTTGTCCTCTTCTATGCTATATCTCTTCCAAAGATTTATCAGTATCCTGAGAACGAAAATTTCATTTAATAACGGGTATTAAAAATGCGTTCTTTTAAAATTGATGGGCGGTATAAAAGAGAAATGTTAGCTGTAAAGGTGCTGCGTCTGTGTGAAGTTGAGAAAAGGCTGCCAATACGAGCCAAAATTCGATCATGTTCGGAACTACTCTAATTCCTTCTCCAGAATTTTGGCTTCGTAAGCTCTCATCCTTAGTATGCATGGTTCTATGCAAGAGGTCTATGATTGGTTTGTGGAGGCTAATGTCGAGCAATAATAGCTGCGGTAATGGTTTTGCGAGTGTTGCTTAGGCAAAGCAAAGTACGCCTAATCAGAAGGCTTAAGTT
Source organism: Anaplasma phagocytophilum (assembly GCF_023476575.1). GTDB lineage: Bacteria > Pseudomonadota > Alphaproteobacteria > Rickettsiales > Anaplasmataceae > Anaplasma > Anaplasma phagocytophilum_A. The sequence goes on from NZ_JAHLEX010000070.1 coordinate 6,455, forward strand.
TTAGTATGCTCCAGAAATTTTCCCCACTTCTGTTTAAGAAAAATCATTTCTATGCTTTCCTTGGGTTTA
>NZ_JAHLEX010000071.1 GCF_023476575.1 Anaplasma phagocytophilum
GATACGCCTGAAATTCTTGCAGAAATAGCTCCTAATTAGTAGATGGGAACTATATTTGTAGGATATCCAACCAGCTTCTTCATAAACTACTATATTAAGGGTTTTGGACTACTGACTGTGCTGAGTATTCTGAATCGGAAGGAATGTTTCCCTTAGTCTTCACTTAGAGGTTTTTATTTTCGGAGTTTATTGGTATTTACCGGTTGTATCGTGTTTTTATCTGGTTGAGAGTCCGTAGAAGGTATAAAACCACAAATCGTGCTGTTTTCTAGGATTATTATTTTTTTGTAGATGTGATCAGATTATATTTATACTGCGCGCTTTTAAGGCATTGGACAGAGTGCATAATTGCTCTATAGATAGGGATTCTGCTCTTGCATTAGGGGCAATATTGCATTCAATGAATAGTGTATCACCATCTTTTATGCATGACTTTAAGGAGTTGCGGATTGTTTTTCGTCTGCAGTGGAATAACTTTTTTAATACTTGTGCGAAATATGAATTGTCTACTAAAAATCTAGGAGATAATAAGGGAGTTATCTCTATAACTGAAGAATATACTTTAGGAGATGGGGTGAAAATTTCCGGTGGGAAATCTTCAATTTTTTTAACATCACATAGTAGCTGCACAAGAATAGACAGAATAGAGTAGCTTTTCGTATTTGGCTGAGCTACGATTCTATCGGCTACTTCTTTTTGGAACATAAGAATGAGCTTCTCAAAGCGATGTATATAAGGAAGAAGTTTTAGAAGTAAAATTACAGATATATTATACGGGAGGTTAGATATCATCTTGAGGGGCGATTGAGATAGCAGCTGTTCTATGTTGACGTCTAAAATATCTTCAAAAATGCAATCATATTCAGTATGTGCTTCTTTTATGTTATTGTGTATGTTTGATAATCTTCTATCTTTCTCAATAGCGATCAGTCTACGTACCCCTTTATTAAGGATTGATTGAGTCATTATTCCGAGTCCTGGTCCTACTTCTATTACGTTGTATTTTTTCAGGCATCCTGCATGTGAAACAATTTTTTCCGCGATAGCAGTATCTAGTATGAAACACTGACCCAAAGATTTTTTCGTCCTGTATTTGGTAATTTTCATACATTAATTCTCGTGCATATCTCCATAAATAGTCATGTTTTAGTGTATTGACTTTTATCCTAACATGTATATCATAGCTACCGCTAGCTGTTATAGGATTTAGTTTTCGCGATGGTTGGCCGGCTTAGCTATAATTGGTAGAGCGCCTGACTTGTAATCAGGATGTTGTCGGTTCGAGTCCGGCAGTCGGCTCTCTCTATGTAATTATTATGGATGATATGTCCTTTCTTGTTGTTGCGAATTGGAAGGCTAACGGTAATGCAAGGCTAGCTGAAAGTTTCTTGGACGTTCTGTCTTCTCAAAACTCATTATCAGGTAGTTCTGCGTGCAGCGTGGTGTTGTGTCCCCCGTACACTGCTATGCCTTCATTAAGGGGGCGAAGTTGTATAGTTAAGTTAGGTGGGCAGGACTGTTTTGCTGGGATGAGTCGTGGTTGTACTGGTGAAATCACTGCCAAAATGCTGCGGGAATGTGGCTGTGAGTACGTGATACTAGGCCACTCTGACCGGCGGACTCTGCTTAATGAGAGTGACTCTTTGATAAAGCTTAAGGCTGAGAGTGCTATAGGAGAATGCCTTGTTCCGATAATATGCGTGGGAGAAAATAAGGAAGAGCGAGAAAGTGGCGCTACTGGAAGGGTTTTATTAGAGCAATGCCGGAGTTGCCTTCCTGAAGAGGGGGAGTTTTTTGTTGCTTATGAACCTATATGGGCTATAGGTGGTTCTGTTATCCCTGATATTGCGATGATAGAGGAGGCTTTTTCTATAATTAGGTCGCATAATCCTGGGCTTCGTATCATATATGGTGGTTCTGTAAATGAGAGTAACATATGCTCGCTGAATACATGTGTTGGTGATATCGCTGGGGTGTTGGTAGGTAGTGCTAGTTTAGATGCTGATGGATTTGCTAGAATGTTGGATAATGTGATGGAATGCTTATAGGTCATATATGCTAAGGGGAATAGTTACCTGCTTTGTTGCGCTTTGTAGCCTTTCTTTTTTGTTTTTTACTAATGTAGCTCTCTCTGCAGATGCTCCGTCGAGGGATTTCGTCCTTATAGGGAGTGGGTCTATGACCGGAGTATACTATTCCATTGGTGGAGGGTTGTGTAAGTTTGTTGTTTCGGGATATGGGGAGAGGCATCCTGGTGATGCACTTATTTGCTCTACTGCATCTACGTCTGGAAGTGTATACAATCTCAATGCCATGAGAAGGGGCGCCATGGATATCGGTGCCGCTCAGTCAGACATAGGGTATTATGCTTATGCGGGGAAAAATTTGTATAGTAGTGAGCAGCCAATGCAGAATCTTAGGTTGCTGGCGCAGTTGCATAGGGAGTATCTCACGTTAATAGTGCGTGCTGATTCTGGAATAAAAACGATAGATGATATAAAAGGTAAGAGGGTTAACATAGGCGCTCCTGGTACAGGCATTCGTTCGGCGATGTTGGGGCTTATGGAGTTGAAGGGATGGACAACAAAAGATTTTCTTGTAATGTCGGATTTAAGAGCTTCTGAGCAAGTGCAGGCACTTTGTGATGGAAAAGTGGATGTAATATCTGATTTTATTGGGCATCCAAATGCATCTATGCAGGAAGTGGCTGCGACGTGTGGTTCGGTTGTCTTATCTCTAGATGCTGATTTGATAGCAAAAGTTATAGAGAAGTATCCTTACTACCAGGAGGGTATGATACCTGGTAATACATACTCAAATATTCCGTATGATGTTCATACCATCTCGATAAGAGCTTCGATATATGCGACTACAGAGCTTTCTGATGAGATGGCTTATATTACGGTAAAATCAATAGCTTCTAACTTAGTAAGGTTCCGTGAGCTGAGTGCTGCTCTCAGGAATTTAACATTAGCGGATCTTCGGGGGGCGTCATCAAGAGGTAGTGCTTTTGAAGTGCCCTTGCATAAGGGTGCGGAAGAGTTTTATAGAGACTTTGGTCTAATAACAGGCTAGCGTGGGTGAAGTACTACTAGGAATAGAGACAAGTTGTGATGAAACTGCTGTTGCTATATTGGCAGACAGTGGGGAAGTGTTCTCGCATGAGGTCTTGTCTCAGGTGGAGCATTCTGCATATGGTGGGGTGGTTCCTGAAATAGCTGCGCGTGCTCACTACGATTTCTTGCAGGTGCTCGTGAGAAAGGCAATGAGCAATTCTGCTCTGAAATTCGATGATTTTTCGGGTATAGCTGTTACAGCTGGGCCTGGGTTAGTAGGTTCTTTGATTGTGGGTGTTATGTTTGCAAAGGCTGTTTCCTATGCGACGAAAAAGCCTATCATAGCGGTTAATCATTTAGAAGCCCATGCTTTGGTGGTGCGGATGAATCAAGAGATTGTCTTTCCTTTTCTTGTTCTTATTGTTTCGGGTGGCCATTGTCAGTTTATGTTAGCTCATGATGTTGGCTGCTACAGTAAATTGGGCGGTGCAATCGATGATTCACTAGGTGAAGCGTTTGATAAAGTGGCGCGAATGCTTGGGTTAGGGTATCCGGGCGGTCCGGCTGTAGAATGTAAGGCTAAGAACGGTCGTGGGGATAGATTCTTTTTTCCTCGCGCTTTACATAATAGACCTGGCTGTGACTTTTCATTTTCAGGATTAAAGACAGCAGTTCGTTATGCAATCGAGAGGGAGGGACCTCTGGACGAAGAAATGGTATGTGATATATGTGCATCTTTTCAGGAATGCGTAGGTGATATACTGGTGAGTAGAATACGGAATGCCATAAGGGCTGCTAGAAAACTGAACGAGGGTATAGATAAGCTGGTGGTTACTGGTGGGGTAGCATCAAATGGATTTTTAAGAACTGTTATATCGCAGTGCGCGGAAGACATGGGTATTACTGCGATATTTCCACCCAGGGAACTATGCACGGACAATGGCATAATGGTGGCTTGGGCAGGAGTGGAGAATCTTCGTAAGGGTAACGCAGTTGCTTCGCTAGGATTTGCTCCCAGAGCTAGATGGCCTATGGAAAGCATCAGCTAGCCTTTTCTTTATACTGAAGTAAGCTCTTTTTTGTTACGACTACAGTATTTGCCAGCATGTCGTGCCATGCCCTTTTTCTTGAATCAAAATTGGACCAAATTATGCCAAGACAAAGAGGTAAGCCAGAAATCCCTACGTATGCAAACCTTTTTGTAGCTTGTGCGAAGTTCATGGCTGCAAGTGAATTTTCATCTATTACTTTAAGTCCTAATAGATATGCACCTACTGTAGCAGAAAAACGTGTCCACATGTACACATAATACATGTATAGCGCAACAAGTTGTATAGTCTGCAGTGCCACGACTTTGTACAGGTATCTATTTTTTAAAATGACTTCATCTTCCTTTAATGAAGCTCCCATTTTGTATTTCTCAACAGCCTTGAAAGTTGCCTCATTTTTAGGGAAAACATATATAAAACAACCATGCATAAGCTGTAATACTAGCACGACAAGTAGCAGATCTATTAATGCGGCCACGCATCTGCGCGTGCCAGATATATAGTGCAACTCCCCGTCTTGAACTTTTTTCGGGCGTCCAAATGGATATAGTGCCATGTTTGAAGCCCATGTCAGTAACTTATGTAAAGGCTTTTGCATATGTATTCTCCTAGACAAAGCGCATAATGTCGCATTTTATACTAACTGATACCTATCTAGAGAGAATTTTGTGGTTTTTCAGCTAAATATTGAAGATCTAGCGGTCTGTATGTGCATAGGAGTTTACAACTGGGAAAGAATAATCAAGCAAAAAGTCCATGTTAGTATGAGTATAACATATAGCAGCGAGCAAGGTGGTGAGTTCTTGGATTATGATATCCTTAGTCAAAGAGTAGTTGAGTTACTTACGGCAAAAGATTACCTCCTTTTGGAGGATGCAATATCCGATATACTATCATTTATAGTTTTGGAGTACGATACGACGTTGGCATGTGAAGTGAAAATCTGTAAGCCAGTAGTATCTTTTATCAGGGATTCAAAGAGCATTTCTATCTCTGCTACATGGAATAAGGACAGGTAGGGAAGCCTGCTTGACAAGTATAGAGGGCTTGCTATACTTCGAGGGTTTTTGTTTTTCACATTGTGGCTATGCGCTCTCATCGTTCAGTAAAAGTTTCATTAATAGGTGCTGGGAATATAGGTGGTACTTTAGCTTATATGCTAGGTGTTGCGGGTATCTGTCAGGAGCTTGTACTTGTAGATGTGATGGACGGTGTGCCACGGGGGAAGTTGTTGGATATCGGGCATGCGCTAGCAATATCGGGTGTGGATATAACAGCAGTTGGTGGTTCAGACTATGAAGCTATTGAGGGATCTGATGCAATTGTTGTTACGGCAGGCCTTCCTAGAAAGGAAGGGATGAGTCGTGAAGATTTGCTCATGGCTAATGCAGCGGTGATAAAAGGTGTGGCTGAAAATATTAGGAAATATTCTCCCGATGCTTTTGTTATAGTTGTGACCAATCCTCTTGATGCCATGGTGTGGTATATGCAGCAATGTTCAGGATTGCCTATGAACAAGGTAGTTGGCATGGCGGGCGTTCTGGATTCGGCGAGGTTTTCTTTTTTCCTTGCGAAGCACATGGGTGTTTCGGTAAGTAGCGTATCATCTGTTGTCTTAGGTGGGCACGGTGATCTTATGTTGCCTTTGTTGAAGTATTCTACTGTTGGGGGTGTTTCTGTTTCAGATCTTATAAGTTGTGGTCGTTTGAGCTCTGAAGATGTGCATGCAATTGTAGAAAGGACTCGCAAGGGAGGAGAGGAGATTGTTAAGTTGCTGAAGAGTGGTTCAGCGTATTATGCTCCAGCTGCTTCCTGTATGAATATGCTTGAATCATACTTATTCGATAAGCGCTGTGTTATCCCTTGCTCAGTAGGGTTAGATGGTAAGTATGGAGTAAGTGGCGGTCTGTTTGTGGGGGTTACAGCGGTAATAGGAAAGAATGGTGTAGAAGAGGTGATAGAATACGTTCTCTCACAGGAGGAGCAGGAAATTTTCGAAAAATCAGTGGGATTAATCAGTAATTCAGTGAAGATTATTTCTGAGCAAAAGTAGTATTGTATCTTGTGTGATAGAATGTATACGGGTAGATGTTCTTTCATCTTGTTTTTGGATGAAATAGGGCGGTCTAGTGCTGTATGCTGTCTCTCTTAATGGGGTAAGCCGCTTAGGTGTAAGGGCCGTTTTCTGTGATAGTTTTTGTGGGACTGTTGCTTCTCTTCGGTAGCTGGTTATATCCTAGGGATTAGGTAGTTGCTGCTGCCTGAATCTCAGAATTGTGCTAAATATAGAGCTTTTTTTCTTGTATAAGAAGTGCATATTTTTGTTTACTAAAGGAACTGTTGGTTGCACTTTGAAAAGGGGGTTTTTGTTATTGATAATGGGATGAAAGATTGCAATAGCCTTAGCAAAGTGA
>NZ_JAHLEX010000072.1 GCF_023476575.1 Anaplasma phagocytophilum
CTCGTGGTTATAAATCAGCTAAACCTTGTACGGTATTCGAGCACAAATCTATTTTACACTTTGTATAGAGCAAGTTTTTGATGCTTTTGTTCTCGTAAAGTTATTATGCAGATGCGAGTCTCTAGGTATAAAAAATGTGGCTAACTGTGGCGCATTCAGCCATGCGGTATACTGAGCTAAAGAATATGCATAACAAAAAATCATACTTGCTACAGTGGCTATTGATAGAATAATACGCCCTACAAGTACGGAATAACCTCACAAACCCAAGTACGGAATAACCTCACAAACCTAGGAAAGGTACGACTAAACTCAGAAATTGCTAATTCATAACTAAGCGTTGTATCGCCATATGGTATACACATATCCTAACAGCGCGACATGGCCACAGCTGAAATAAGATGGGGCAACGAGACACCGTGCGTGAGTGAGTGTGTGTATGTATGAGACACGGTGTCAGCTGCACCAACACTATCAGCTCCCCCTCTTCTTGTTCTTGCTAAAAAACGCCGCAAAACGTCTGCACTGCTTGCACACTAGTGCGATCAAAGCATTGCAGCGTGTTCTGAATCCCCCAGATACCTCTGGATTTGAGCTATCAACAGATGATTGAATGTCTCCCGACGAGCTAGATGCATGTTCACTTTTTATGGTAGATACACCTGGACTCAGGGTTTCCTTGAGACCTTCTTCTGCTAACTGCCGTTCTTCAGCATGGGAATCGATAGCTACTTTATCGTCATTATTTGACTTTGAACTCCGAGAACGAACACCTACTGCCACATACTTATTTGTAGTTGATGATCCAGATTTGTGCGCCGCTTTGGTCGCTTTAATTGCCCTGGCACCTGTAGCGATCTTTCTGGGTTTAGGCTGTCTAACATTGCCTACGCCCAGTGTATCAGTGCTTATACTTTGCTGCATGGGTTTGAACTAACTAACTTACAAACCAGGATTGTAATAACATCTTATTATTAAATTCTAAAGGCAGAGGTATAAGTTTTCATGACGGTATCTACAGCGGAATTTTTGATCAATATTGTAAGTAATAATTCTTCGTACTAGAGAAGTTTTGCGTTTTACCATATCCTGGTATTTTAGTCATAAAACAGTGTGATGGAAAAGAAAAGTTTTGTTATCATTGACGCGTATGGGTTTCTTTTTCGCGCGTATTATGCGCTGCCTGGATTAAGCACCTCATATAATTTTCCCGTAGGAGGTGTATATGGATTTATAAACATACTTTTGAAACATCTCTCTTTCCACGATGCAGATTATTTGGTTGTTGTATTTGATTCGGGGGCGAAAAATTTTCGTCACACTATGTATTCCCAATACAAAACTAATCGCCCTAAAGCACCAGAGGATCTATCACTACAGTGTGCCCCGCTACGTGAGGCTGTAGAAGTATTTAATATTGTAAGTGAAGAAGTTCCTAACTACGAAGCAGATGACGTAATCTCCACCCTCTGTACAAAATATGCATCTAGTAATGTTGGCATAAGAATACTGTCATCAGATAAAGATTTACTGCAACTCCTAAATGATAATGTTCAAGTTTACGACCCGATAAAGAGCAGATATCTCACCAATGAATATGTTTTGGAAAAATTTGGTGTTTCATCAGATAAGTTGCTTGATGCCATGGCTCTTACAGGAGATACATCTGATAATATTCCTGGTGTGCCGAGCATAGGAGTAAAAACTGCTGCAAAGCTTATTAACGAGTTTGGATCACTAGACAATGTGCTGAGTTCTGTAGAACAGGTAACTCAGAAAAAGTGTCGCGATATGCTAACAGAGTATGCCGATCAAGCAATTCTATCACGTGACTTGATATCTCTCTGTCGTGATGTAGAACTCGAGGGTGACTTGGAGAAATATGCTAAAAGAGTGCCAGACCCGGTTAAGCTTATGGCCTTTTTAGAAAAATATGAACTAACTTCTCTAGAAGGCAAAGTGGCAAAGTACTGTAAGATGGTTGCTGCGCCAATTCAGAGCAGTAAAGTAATCAAGGAAAAAGACGAAAAATGCGTAGACAGGTTGGAGGAGTTTTTAGAACAATGTCAGCGTAGTGGGTGCTTAGGGTTATATATAGAAGTAGAACAAGGTTTCATCAGTACGATATTTGCTGCATGTGATGATACTAGATCTTTTACTGTCAGAGGGCCTGAAAAGGTGCAAAAGTTTGTGGAGGAAGTAACACCAATGCTGCATTCAGATGCTGTTCTCAAAGTTGTTTACGATGCAAAGTCCATGATGCGGTTTTTTCCTGAGTTGCGGGCATTTGACGATATTATGATAATGTCATATAGCCTTGATACAGGTCATCACGATCACGGCTTCGATAGCATATCACAGCGTCACCTTGGTCAATTATTTGGCATTACAAGTGGATGCATATTGATACGGTTGCATCAAGTTATAATGAAAAAATTATTCTCAGCTAAGCTATACACAGTTTATTACACACTTGAAAGGCCATTAGTGCCCGTAATATACGAATTAGAAAAAACAGGGATAAAAATAGATACTGAGTTATTGAGGCAGTTGTCTGATGAATTTTCTTGGTCCATAGGCAAGTTGGAAGAGGAAATATTTGACCTTGCAGGATGTAGATTTAACATAGCCTCCTCACAGCAATTGGGTAAAGTCCTCTTTGAGCAAATGCGTATAGGGGGAGCTAAAAAAATGCCTTCTGGAAGTTACTGCACCAATGCGGAAGTGCTTACCGCACTGGCATTAGATGGGGTTGAAGTTGCTGATAAAATCTTGAAGTGGCGTCACTTTACTAAACTAAAGAGCACGTACACAGATGCTTTAGTCAGGCAGGTTGATGTTAATACTGGAAGAGTGCATACCAAATATTCAATGACGGCTACTGCAACAGGACGGCTAAGTTCAAGTAATCCAAATTTGCAGAATATACCTATCAGAAGCAAAGATGGAGAAAAAATACGCAGTGCATTTATTGCTGAGAAAGGTCATAAATTGATAGCAGCAGATTATTCTCAGATGGAACTAAAAATATTGGCACATATTGCTGATGTGAAAGCTTTCAGACAAGCCTTTGCCAAAGGATTAGACATTCACGTTGTTACGGCACAGCAGATCTTTGGTGAGTATTATGAAATTGATTATGAGCTCAGAAGAAGGGCAAAATCTATCAATTTTGGGATAATATATGGTATGGGCTCTTACGGATTAGCGAGAAATATAGGCATAAGCAGAAGGGAAGCTTCTGAGTACGTGGAGCAGTATTTTCAATACTATCCCGAAATCAAGCGGTATATGGAAACAACAAAAGCATATGCAAAAAAACATGGGTACACCACTACTGCTTTTGGGAGAAAGTGCTTTATTGAAGGGATTAATAGTCCGAAACAAGCTGTACGTAGTGTTGCGGCAAGAGCTGCAATTAACGCACCTATACAGGGTACTGCAGCTGATATTGTAAAAAAGGCTATGGTAAGGTTGCAAGCTCAACTCGCACAGGGAACAATGCTTCTCCAAGTCCATGACGAATTATTGGTAGAAGTCCCAGAGGAGCACGTACACTCAGTGGCACGTTTGATGAAAGAAGTAATGGAGAGTGCGGTGGAGTTTTCTCTACCTTTGGATGTTAATATAAGTATTGGAGATAATTGGGGAGAAATGGTTGAAATCGAGGTATAAGAATGTGTCACAAAGTGCGTGCGATTTTAAGATTTGTACTTTTAATCGATAAGTTAAATGCGTATGCACAATTTTGGCGTTTTACCCGTTGCAGCTTGAAAGACTCTTGTTCTGCCTATATAATGCGTGAATTCTTGTTTGGTGGCTGGTTACATTGTTAGCTAAAAAGGAAGACTTTCACACCTTTGGTAATGGTGTTGGCTCTGCAGAAACAGGTGGAGTTGTAGTTTCTGCATCCATGTTGTCTGCGAATTTTTCGAATCTTAGAGAAGAGATAGTAGCAGTTAGTGCGGCTGGTGCAGATTGGTTACACATTGATGTAATGGATGGATGTTTTGTCCCCAGTTTGACTATGGGGCCTGTGGTGATCTCCGGCATTAGGAAATGTACAAATATGTTTCTTGATGTGCATTTGATGGTTAATCGCCCCGGTGATCATCTGGAGAGTGTGGTAGATGCTGGAGCTGACATGATTACAGTGCACGCTGAGTCAGAAGTGCATCTATGTAGGTTAATAAAGCAAATTAAGCTTTATGGTAAAAAAGTTGGGGTATCCATAGTTCCAAAGACTCACCACAGCGTCTTGGAGTACATTATACATGATTTAGATGTGGTATTGGTAATGTCAGTTGATCCTGGTTTTGGGGGACAGGCATTTTTGGAAGCACAGTTAAAAAAGATAGAGTACATTCGCAAGATGATAGACGAAAGCTCAGCAACCGCGAAAATAGCTGTTGATGGCGGCATTTCAATGGATAATGCCAAGGCTGTAATCGAGGCAGGTGCTGATATACTCGTTGTTGGAACGGCGCTATTTGCTGCTGACGATATGAGTAAAGTTGTAAGAACTTTAAAAGCATTTTAAAGGAAGTAACTTATGATGATGGAATTGTGTAAGAACATTCCCCTATTTTTTTTTGCTGCTGTGGGCAGGTATTTTGTGGGACTGCTCATCCCTGTAGGCAGGGTAGCGATTTTTTGTGTTAAGGCAGTCTTCCATAGTCTTGTACCGCCATACTATCTATGGATAACTACAAAGCAGTTTTTTGAGGTGTGGTTTTTCTCTCTTCCTATAGTGGCAGTTACATCTTTATTTACGGGAGGCGCGCTGGCTCTGCAGGATACCCTCGTGGGAGGTGCTAAAGTATCAGGCAATTTCATGGCTGGGATAGTTACTGTGGCAATAGTCAGGGAGTTGGGACCTGTGCTGTTAGGACTTATAGTTGCTGGACGTATAGGGGCAGCTGTTGCGGCGGAGATAGGCACTATGCGCATTACAGAACAGATAGACGCGTTGACTACGTTAGATACCGATCCTTTTCATTATCTTATAGCACCACGAGTTATAGCTTTGGTATTGGCTATGCCGGTACTCATGATTTATGCCGACATTTTAGGAGTTTTTGGCGGCTTTGTTGTAGGTACTTTGGGGTTAGGCTATGGGCAGGAAGAGTATCTGGGGGGAGTAATGGAGTTTTTACTCCTGCAAGATGTGATAGAAGGGCTGGTAAAAGCTGTGTCGTTTGGGTTGGTAATTTCACTAGTTGGGTGTTACAACGGGTACCACTGCGAGATAGGAGCAAGGGGTGTGGGAACAGCAACAACAAAAACTTCAGTAGCGGCTTCTATGCTCATAATTTTGTTAAACTATATAATTACTGTTTTTTACGCGTAGTGTAGTATGTACGCTGTATCTCTTTCAAATTTGCATGTCTCTTTCAATAACAAGGCGGTTTTGAAAGGTGTTGACTTGGACATAGCGTGGGGGGATTCCTTGGTTATCTTAGGGGAATCTGGTAGTGGAAAGTCTGTACTGACAAAGGTTATATTGGGTCTAATAGTGCCCCAAGAGGGAAGAGTTACTGTAGATGGCACCAATATCCTTGAGCATAGGCAGGGAATCAAGAATTTTAGTGTTTTGTTTCAAAACTGTGCGCTATTTGACAGTCTTACGATTTGGGAAAATGTAGTATTCAATTTCCGTAGGAGGCTTCGTTTAGATAAGGCTAATGCTAAGTCTTTGGCTTTACGGGGATTGGAGCTTGTGGGATTAGACGCCGGTGTAATGAACGTGTATCCTGTGGAGCTATCAGGCGGGATGAAAAAGCGCGTAGCTTTGGCAAGAGCTATTATAGGTAGTCCAAAGATTCTAATTTTGGATGAGCCAACTTCGGGATTGGATCCTATAATGTCTTCGGTAGTTAGTGACATAATTGCGCGATGTCACAGGGATTTTAACCTTACTATTATTACCATCACGCATGATCTTAGCAGTGCATTTCACGTTGCTAATAAGATTGCTGTACTGCAAGGCGGCAAAATTATCGCATGTGATGGAGTAGAGAACATAAAAAAGAGTACAGATCCGTATGTCGCCAAGTTTATGAAATTTGGAATGCACACGTGATAGCTCTACAGTGAGGGGAATATGCTGAAACCTCTGTATAAACACAGTGGTAGTGCGTGCACGGAGAGCGTATAGCACTTGGACCATATCTAAAACTGTGGGAACTTTTCCTGTGAGTGATTGTGTAACGATGCCAGAAACAATTAAGAAGGCTTTAATGGGGCAGCGTAGAGCTGGAGCAATTTGGGAGTATTGGTGGTTAGAAGATAAAGTGTTCTTGTTAACAGGAGATAAAGCAAGCATCAGCAGCATTTATCTTGTTCTAAACATACTTAATGTGTCATTATTTTAAAAGCGTTGTTATTCGCAAATAACCAGACTTCTAGTACTAGGTTACTATGGATATATCATTGGTT
>NZ_JAHLEX010000073.1 GCF_023476575.1 Anaplasma phagocytophilum
CCATCAATTTAGGGACGGATGTGCGTTGCCTGATAGCACACACTGTCATTAGTTCAAGGTAACTGAATCCCCGATATCAGGCGCTCCGAGTAAGCAGACTTTTTGATGTATTGGCCTATCATAAAACAGCGTACTCCAGTGACGTTACTATGCAGAGTGTAGGGAAATTTTTACGGCGTTTTCGGCTTAGTTCGTGTACGAAGTTAGGTTCTTGAGCGGCTCATAGAATAATCTGTAAGGTATGGAATTATTATGCATTGTTGCGATATATGATCGCAGTGTATATCTAAAAATTACTCCTACCATAGGTTGAAGACAGGGGATATTACGTAGACTTGAGAACACATTAGTGAAATGCAGTTTTACTGAATGGTATCGCAGTATTGTCGATAAATGACTATAAAGTCATCATTGAGGTAACGAAGGCCTGTGGATGTCAGGTGGAGATAAGCCGGATTCTGTGTTATGTAGTCATTCATCTGGGATATGCATCGCTGCACGCCTCATGCGGCTTACCCGGGCAACAAATGAGAGAAGCCATAATGCCCTTCTTAGCCTTGCTCCTGGTAGTGGTTACCTTGCTACTACGTGTTACCACGAGTACGGTGCGCTCTTACCGCACCTTTTCACCCTTACCCCTTGACGGGGCGGTAGTTTTCTGTGGCCCTAACCTAGAGTTACCCCCGGCAGGAGTTACCTGCCACCATCTTCTCTTGGAGTCCGGACTTTCCTCTGTGCAAAAAAGCACAGCGACTACAACTCCACCTGATGCTTCAGTCTATATTATGTGTAGCTAGAGTACAAGTGACATATATCCTATTTTCCCGAATTTCTCAGCGCTTCAGCCGAGTATCATCTTTTTAGGTAATGGAAGTACGTATTCTGCGTGATATTATGGACCAATGCGCGCACGGAGTACCTTGCAAGTGCCTTTATAAAACTGATCTCATAGTACACTTACGCATGTGCTGTGTGCGCATTGACACTCCGTAGCTCTCCTCTACACGCAATATAAATTCTACATTCATAAGGCTGTGTAAAGCTCATAGCAATATACTACAAGCACGTATGACACTTCCTTTATAGGCCTGCTGCTAAAGTTTTATCGCTGCATTGCATACGTAATAGTAGGAATTTCCACATGATTACGCTAAATATCACTTTATATCTTCTTCCGGTGTTATTAGTGACTTTTTTTGCAGGTATACTTGATTTCTTTGTACTCAAAGTTGCTTTTAAGCGTTCCATAAAAAAAATACTACGTAACAAGATGACTCTCAGAATAAAAATATAGGAAATGTTACGTAGATTAATGAACACGCAAGGCTTGAATGTGCCTAAAACTGTCTGTAGGTATTGGGAATTGGTATTGCTGATTAGATGCATACATATGATTCTGCATCAAGTAGGTTCACATCGGATACAATGAAATTTCAGGGTTTCCACGTTTCATACCACAAAAGCGTTGTTCTGAAGGGGGACAGGGAGATTGCCCATAGTTATAGTGTAGCTAGGTTTTAAGTCCTACCTTAAATTTGTCAAAGCCGAGCATGCGGCAGAATATTTTTTCAAGATGAACCGCACCGTACAGTAGCTGATAGCAGAGCTATACTAGCGAACTGACCGTGTCAGACAACAGTACAACAACTTGAAGGATTGTAACACCAACATGATGGAGAATTCTCCCAAGCAAAAGACTAATGTGTTTCGGAAGGTGTTGCTACTATCCCAAGTCAATAAAGCAAACATCGATCAGATTCTACTGGGAATTTTCTGTATCACGCAGTACTACAACAACTTATAGGATATATAATCCTAATATGATGGAGAGTTCCTAACAAGCACAAGATTCATGTGCCCCGGAAGGCGTTGCTACTACACCAAGCCTAGAAAGCAAATTTTGATCAAATTCTGGTGTAGCATTTTCAGTAGTTAGTAGCTGTTCACCGTAAAATATAGAGTTTGCACCCGCAAAGAAGCATAACGCATGCATCTCCTCCGTCATGTCTGATCTACCAGCAGCAAGACGCACATATGATGCGGGCATCATTATTCGAGCGACCGCTATGGTACGAACAAAATCAACACTATTTACTTTTTTCGCGCCCTCTAAAGGAGTGCCTTTAAATGTCACAAGTCTGTTGATTGGAACAGAACGAGGATGCTGCTTAAGAGTTGCCAGGGTTAACAGCATCTGAGCTCGATCTTCTACACTCTCACCCATTCCCAATATGCCTCCACAGCATACATTAATACCAGCTTCTTGTACATTATTGATTGTATCTAGCCGCTCATCGTACGTCCGCGTGGTTACTATGTTATGATAGTAGGCTCGCGAGGTATCAACATTATGATTATAAAAATCTAAGCCGGCTTCCTTGAGCTTCTTCGCCTGTTCAAGCTTTAACATGCCCAGAGATGCACAGCTTTCCAGACCCTCTTTTTTTATAGCTTTGACAAACTCACAGATACGGTCAACATCCCTATCATGAAGATTACGCCATGCGGCTGCAAAACAAAATCTGTGTACTCCAACATCTTTGGCGCGTCGCGCCGCAGTACGCACTTCCTCAACACTTGATAGCCCCTTCTTAGTAAGACCAGTTTTGTTATGTGCGCTCTGAGAACAATAACAACAGTTCTCCGGACAACCACCTGCTTTAATATTTGCCAGTGCACAAACCTGTACCTCGTTGTGACGAAAGTACTCCCTATGCACCATGTGAGCCTTGAATAGCAAATCATTAAACGGTAGGCCAAAGAGCTCTAACGTTTCCTCAAGAGTCCAATTATTCCTTATCACGCTGATGACTTTGTTTCTCCTTTGAAGCCTGAAATCGCCTAAAGCACTCGCTTAGGGCGTCAAACTCCTCCCTACACACAAAGCCCATTTCCTTCAAAGAGGACCTCATGCGCTCCTTTAGTACACCTCTACTCACGGCGAGAACGCTGCAAGCTCCACCCAGGACGGACATACCAATCCTAGTACAACCACGCAACAGGGAAAAAAGCATGCAAATCTAACTCGCCAACGCCTCAGGGATTCTATAAGCAGCATACGAGAATGTCAACTGCCATAAAGCGAGGCACTTATGGTACGACAACAGTGGGCTATTACAACTTACCACTGCACCGACATCATGGATAACGTCACAAAAATACAGAACGTATACTGCGTTTGTTAATTTCATGAAAGGGCATTACAGGTTAATATACCCTGCCTCCAACCACGCCTATTATGTGATCCACGGTACTGTCATTCCCGAGTGGTAACAGACACTGGCGTATTTTGACTTCCCTTCCCTTGTGCGTTGTCTTTTCGGTTTCTTCTATTATAGGTCTCTGATTTTCGACTACAGATTCCAGATAATCGAACAAGTTTTCCACGACTTGCGGAAAGAAAATTACCATGTTTTCCGTTTCTGAGTAGTGCTTAAGATCAGAACCATAAAGCCGTACAGCTTCTTCTCCAGCATAGATGCACTCATACCGTTTTTCTTCATCAGCATACTTTACCTGCAGTATGAAGCAATTCGGCCAGATCGTCATAAGCTCTTCAGGCTCTATTTCGTCCTTTCTAGGGTAACACCTGCCATTGCGAAGCTGATCCCAATAGGAGCATAATGTATTTATCGCTCTTCTTTCGGACACATATTCTGACATTTACTACTTGCAACCTATACTACCACGATTTCAGTACTATATATCAGAAATATTGATTTTTTATTACTGGAATAAATACTGTTTTTACATAGGGGTAAAACATCCATGTAACGCATAAGGCGGGGAAGCGAGGATTTCCATACCAATTGGCATAGAATTTATTACTGGATTTTTTTCCGGAAATATGAATCCACAACTTAATGGTTACTGTGAGATTAAGTGTGCACTATAGCGGATATGTATACAGTCAAATGTTGTCTTGTGCATATCTAATTACGTGTATATAAGCTATATAGAATCTGTAGAATTTCTAAAGTTGCTGCAGTTACCGATCATAATGGTATGTATTTCCTGAGGGTGAGTGATTATCAGACGAGTACTCACACTTGCTCTCTCACTAACGTATTTGAAGACGTGATTTTACGTAAAACTTCAGCAGATGTGGTATAGATAGATATCAGGCTTTAGATATGTTCACGCACTACCTTTGTGACAACTTGCATTGCTTGAAGTGTTGTACTGTATCTACTTCCTTTCCATCATGACGCATCGAAAAACAGCAGAATGGTGTATTGCCTTTAGAAAGAGCTCTTCCTCCAGCGTAGGATGATGCAATCGTAGCCAAAACATCTCCCTTGTTCACGGAATCGCCAATTTTAACTCCAATCTCATCAAGATTATAATACATGGTAATTGTGTATCGGTCGTGTTCTAGTATGACCAAGTTGCCGTATTTTCTCAGGTTTTTGCCAACATAC
Source organism: Anaplasma phagocytophilum (assembly GCF_023476575.1). Classification (GTDB taxonomy): domain Bacteria; phylum Pseudomonadota; class Alphaproteobacteria; order Rickettsiales; family Anaplasmataceae; genus Anaplasma; species Anaplasma phagocytophilum_A. The sequence continues at coordinate 4,422 of NZ_JAHLEX010000073.1, forward strand.
ATTACCTTTCCCCTAGATGAAGCAGTTATCTCTATGTCACCCTTACTAATTATCGCGATTCCGCTTTCACAACGTACTCCGCCTGTGTTACCAAAGCTCTGCATGGAAACTACCTTACCATTCAAAGGCATGGAAAAATCGCACCCAGGACGTGCCTCATATACTACAGGATCCATATTGATAGTAGAAGCATCTTCAACGAGAATCAGTCCAGATTTAGCAGTAGAGCCACCAGTAGGTGTACTATTATCTCTAGTCAAACGATATTCTAAGTGTTCATTGTTATCTGTGCTCCCATAGAACTTTTCTCCCTTCATAGAGACAGGAGCAGGACTTTGCGTCAGGCACCCACACAACAAAAACAAGCAAACCGATGACGCCGCTATCCGCACATTAGTCTATTGATTACACAATAACTCGTGTATCATAATGGAGTATTACATTTTTGTGAATGACTATTTCGAGATAGCGGGGAATTAATGCTAATAGAAGATCTGTGTTTTCAGTTTCTAAAAGTAACGGAACTTGCAGCTGTTGAGGCGTACCGGTTTGCAGGAAAGTCTGACGAAAAAGGAGCAGACCGAGCGGCGGTGGATGCTATGCGTTCTACTCTGAACACTATGGCTATAGATGGTGAAATAGTGATAGGAGAGGGGGAAAGAGATAATGCTCCTATGCTATATATAGGGGAAAGAGTTGGTAAAGGTGGTCCTGCTCTTGACATAGCAGTTGATCCTCTAGAAGGTACGACCACGTGCGCTCTGCATAAGGATGGGGCCATGTCAGTAATTGCCGTGGCCAAGAAGGGTAGTCTGCTAAAAGCTCCGGATGTGTACATGGATAGGATAGCTGTAGGACCAGGCTTGCCAGCAGGTATTGTGAGTATGGACAATGATCTGAAGACTAATTTGCAAAATTTGTCTGTGGCCAAGAAGCGAGCAGTAACAGATCTTATAGCCGTAGTGTTAAAGAGAGATAGACACCTTTCTTTGATAAGTGAGCTAAGGTCGCTGGGTGTTAGAGTGCGGTTAATTGACGATGGCGACATCGGTGCTGTTATATCGCTTATCAAAGGTGAGAATGATATTTGTTTAGGGATAGGTGGAGCTACAGAGGGTGTACTTTCAGCAGTAGCACTGTCGGCTGTGGGAGGCCAGCTCTGTGGTAGATTGGTATTAAATACTGCAGAGTTACGTGATAGGGCAGGCAAGTTAGGTATCAGTGACTACGACAGAGAATACACAGAGCGTGATATGGTAAGAGATAAGGCATTTATGATAGTGACAGGTGTTACTGGTAGCACTCTTATGAATGGCATTAGATATAATGGCCATAATCAATTAGAAACGGATTCTATGCTTTTCTTGCCAGAAGGGGTTATTACGCGCGTGAGACGTACGCACTTAGGCACGTAGATTCAAGGGGAGTATAAGCAGGTCATAGGGCGGGTTTCTAGGTGCTGTTTGTTTTAGCTTTGTAGGGTTGTCAGCTTGAAAGTTCTTATGCTGTGAGAGAAGATTTGTTGTAACAACCAGTGCTGAGGGACATCTTAGTCAGGTGATAAGTGTCTTGGAGACAACATTTGTAATAGTGGCATGGATGCGTACTGCAGCATGTAACACAGTTTCTTAAAACTCGGCTTGTATGAAGTGAGCTGTGTTTCCTGTTGAATACTGGAGATGTGTTCACAAGTTTGGTATGCATGCTCCTGCTTTGCGCAATCCAGAGAACAAGATTTTTCGCTGCACGCAGAATACGTACTGTAATTGCGTTGCAACAATCATGAGAAAAAGCAAATCTGGCATAAGGGGCGTGGCACACGGTAATTACCTTGTAAAATGGGGAACAATGACTCAAATTCAGATAGTGGTTGTTGGGGGAGAGCAGAGTGTTATCAAGCTCATTTTCTAAGCGCTTTTTCTCTACTATGGTAAAGGGCAC
>NZ_JAHLEX010000074.1 GCF_023476575.1 Anaplasma phagocytophilum
TAGCGGGTTCTTACTGCCGGATGGATTCACTACTCCTTCTTGTGTTACATCTCTTGTCCAACTCTCGTAGTTTTCTCTCATATGTTTTTGTGGAAACACCGCAACTTGTTATTTATTTAGTATATTAATTTCTTTGTCGGCCACGTTGATGACGTTACACAGCAGAGCGAAATACGGATTTTTATACCTCTGTACCAAAGAATCTATGCCCATACCTACACAAACGAGCATTTGTAGTTTAGCAACGTATTAACATACATAATGAATTTCCGTATGGTCTGCACGCACGGTGAGTTACACCTGACCGCACCATAAGACATGCGCTGCCTACTCTCAAATGTTATACGAACCATAATAAAGCTACTATGTACAGGCAATGCTTCCAAGAGTACATCAAAAAGTATTACATACAAGCCACTATATCATACTGCATACTCTTCAAATCGCCAGTAGAACCTAATTGCTGCCATCCATGCCACGCTAGTGGCACACAAAAACGACACGGCGCGTATGCACCATACCTGAACACATACCACATCACTACTCAAAACTTGCCGTTAAAGTTCTAACGCATTATCACAGCAGGCTCTGGAGATGAAATAACACACTTCACCGTGGTTACCTCAGTTACATTTCCACCAATACCATCATTTAGTACAGATTCTACTACCTCCACCCCCTCCTGTACACAGGCATAATACATCGCTTCCGCAGCAGGCTTTGGTGCTGTAGTGCCAGAGAAATCAGCATGTGTTACACCAACTGCAAGCTTGGTAGAACCCAATACCTCAACAAACTGCTCAGGCTGTAGCCTGAATGGAAGCTTGCAATCTGGAAATATAAAAATCCTATTCTCGACTTTGCGCTCTTCCGCAAAAAGCCTAGCCAGGAACAGTAGCACTGTCGACGCAAGAAAAATGACAAGAGCCGCTTGGAACACTGCAACCATGACCAATGGAGCTGGAACTGTAAGCAGCTGCTGAAGACCCCCACCTTGACCTATTATAGCTCCCAAAAAACCTGATGCGACCCACAATGACGATACCATGAGATACACAAGAGTCGTCTGATACGCACTGTACCCGTTATTACCCCATCTCTTGATAACATTAAGATAAAAATTTACTTTACTTGGGCTGCTGTTACGCGATACTTCCCCGTCTGCAATGCGAATCCCACCACTATTGCGCTCTAATGCTGCTACAACAGCAGAGTATAACACGCTGAGCAAAAACATTACCGCTGCCACCATAGCTACAGCAAACATTGTAGTATGTAGAGAGATGACGAGCCCAGTCGCAACAGCATATGAAAGTGAGTATACTGCAACCGCTCCACACAATGCAGCACATAATATTCCCGCTCTGTAATAAGACTTACTAAACGCCCTTTTACTTATTGAAGATTTTAAATTCTTATCTATTACAACAGAATCAGCAGCCATACATACCCTCAGCTATCTTCCTTGCAGTATGTCACCAGAGGACAACTTCGCCGCGAAACTGCACCGGACACGTACAACTCCACGCAACGCTAGTCAATTGTAGAACCTCTGTAACACACACGCAAGCACACACTAGGTTGGCCAGCTATGAACCGGCAGAAAACCGGTTCATAGCCGCACAATCATTTGGAATATAGACTTTCACAAAGTAATAGTTGCATCAATATTATTTTCTGCACCAACCTCTACAATGGTAAAGTCTCCTAAGAAATTTTTAGCAAATTCGTTAACTTCCTCCAGAGTGACAGATTCATACCTAGCACTGTAATTGTGAATGTCTGCACCAAAACCATGCAGCTGTAGATACACCAATACCTGGGACATAGAAGAAGTTCTAGAGAGTGAAAAGAGTGTAGAACTCACTATTTTTGCACGCGCAATCTCAAACGCACGTTTATCTAGCCCCCTTTCCTTAACAGATTGCACAGTCCTTAAAAACGCTTCCACACCCTTTCTTGCAGTTTCTTTATCGGTAAACAAAATACCTTCAAAAAGACTCGCACCTTCTACATTATACAGACCACTGCTTACATGGTACGTTATGCCCAACTTTTCACGTATCTCCTGCATAAGAACCGAACTCAGCCCCATACCTCCCAGTGCACTGCTCAGAATCTCCGCCACATGATACTTTGGATCCTTACGAGGTATGCTCTTCGCCGCAAAAACTATAACACTCTGTGGCGAATCATACGCAACATATCCGCGCAACCCTATATTAAGAACTGCATCGCCAATTACCTTGGAATTTTGCCCTCTACCAAGACGAGCAAGAGCCTTATCCAGCATGCGTGAAACATTCTCTTCAGATGCATTTCCAACAACACCTATTACCACTTTGTCTAAGTCAAAATTTTCACGTCGGTAATTTTCTACGTCTTCAATGGTAACCCCTTCAAGAGCGTCTAACGTGCCGGAAGCGTCATAAGCGTGCGGCTGCTCACCAAATACAACTTTGTTCAACATGTTATGTGCTAGCTGTCCCGGATCACTAGAATCGCGCCTTATGTCTGATTTTTGACGTTCCTTTTCTATGACAAAAACCTCTTCATCAATAGGAGAATCTACCAACACCTCCCCTATCAACCCTAGTGCAAAATCTAAATTCTCAGAAAGAGTCTTCAACGTTACATAAGCATTGTCACTGTCTACAGAAACATGAAAATTTATTCCTTTCTCTTGAAACAGCTTAGCAATACTTTCCCCATCCTTCGTTGTACCATGCGATATCAACGAAGTCGCTAACGACGCCAACCCCTTCTTGTCTATAGGATCATAAATGAAACCAGCATTTTTAAATGCCATAGTCATAGACACTAGGGGAAGTCCATCTTCATGCTTGTACCAGTAGCCAATCCCTGCAGAAGTCTTCACGTCACGAATGTCAATTTGCACATCAGAGGCAAAGCAATGAGTACCCCAAAACAAAACGCTAATAAAAAATAGCACATGACCAAACAGCTTATTACTCATTTTATGCCTCCGCTACAGACACTATACTTCCATCATCTGGAGACCACGTAGCCTCATCTTCATGCGGGAATTCCGTCGCTATATCAGAGCCTTCTTCAGGCTGAGAGATGCTCTGAGAACTTAGCATTGCTTCATCATATTCGTCTTCTCCATCGTGCTCATCCCCAGTAAGGTAGGCCATCACAGAAGCCTCACTAAATATACGCCTCAGCACAGAATTAACATCCTCTACAGTGACGCTTTTTATTGCTTCAAGCACATCTTCAGAAGCTAATGGCTCTGCTCCCACAGCTAAAGTATTAGCATATAATCGCGCCATACTCGCTACACCATCTAAGCTATATGTGAAGTGCGCCATACTCCTATATTTTGCACTATCAACAAGCTCCTCAGTTACGCCCTGCTTCATCAAATCTGCTATTACTTCCTTAGCTTCTCTACTGATATCTTCAGGTAAAACACCAAGTTTTGGCAGCAACTCAACCGACACTACACCATCACTTCCCACTAACTCACTGTATTCTCCAAAAACACCTGTCGCCAAGGACCTATTTTTGACTAATTCGTTATACAATACACCAAATGCGTCTCCCGCAACTATATCTACAGCAATACGCGTAGCAAGCAGAACCTTATTATCAGATTCCGTGCTCACACTTGGAGCTCTGTACAACATCATTACCTCAGGATCTGAAATTGTACGATGTGACATTTTTAGAATAATCTCGCTTCTGTGCGGAGGCTCAATATTTGTTGCAAACTTTTTCTGAATACGCCCATGACGGTTTTTTATTTTACCGTAGTGCTGGTTGGCCAATAGCACAACTTCAGCAAAGTCAACATCCCCCACTACAAGCAGTATGGCATTATTAGGGTTGTAATATTTACGATAAAAAGCGTTAGCTGACTCTTTCTCGTAATTCGAAATCTCGTGATCCCATCCTATAACGGGTCTACCATAACCGTTTCTGTAGAACACGTTAAACACTTCTTCTGCAAGCAGAGCTTGCTTTGTACTCTCAACCCTCATCTTACGCTCTTCACGCACAACATTGCGTTCACGCTCTAGATATTTGTCTACCAGACGTAGCGACTGCATTCTATCTGCTTCCATCTCCATAATCAGAGGAAGGTGCTTCTTATGCACTAACTCATGGTAAGCAGTGTAAGAGGAGGAGGTCTCCGCATTCATATCTCCCCCAAGTCCATCTATAACATCTGCAAATTTTGGAAACTTTCTTGTCCCCGAGAACATCATGTGCTCAAAATAATGAGCAATACCTGACAAACCAGGAGGGTCATCAACGCCCCCCACCTTGTATATCAGCATGTGCATGACTATAGGTAAGCTGTTGTTTTTTATTACATAAACCTTCATGCCATTTTTTAGTTCAGTGGAACGCATTTTTTGCGGATCTACTGCATGCGCAACACGCCCAAAAAGCAAAAAGATACATAAACAAACCGAAAAAAAACTTCTCATCCTTTTTTCATCCAAAAATGAAACAACTTTATCCGAAATATTGCCGTAAATAGTTTCAGCTATCTTAACAATATCATGAACAATCCCTTGTTTCCTAAGCATTAAGCCGGCTGCGCTTTCTGAGTTCCATGACTAGAAAGACAATAACTCCACACGTTATACTGAGATCTGCCAAGTTAAATGCGGGCCAGTGCCAATCTCCAATGTGCAAATCTATGAAGTCATACACAGCACCGAATCTCAGTCTATCCACGAAATTACCAAGTGCACCACCCACGATAACGCTCAAACAGCAACTTCTTGACATACTTTTCGTTTTGATCTTCGTATATGACAGGATTGCTATCATGATTGCTGATAACACCATAAACACCGTGTTTCCATTTTCTAAGGTACTAAACAGGCCAAAGCTTATCCCCTTATTCCAAAGCTGTATCAAATTACAACACTCAAAAACAGTAATATCGCCATGTGCTGCGTATAGCTTGGACATATGCAACTTGCTTATCTGATCTAATGCCATCACAACATGCAGCACTATTATTCCGATTATAGATCTCCTCATAACACAACCTACAGTATCATTGTCGCGTTCATAATAGCAGAAACAATTTTCTTTGAATAGAAGAACTCCATTTGCACAATATATGTATTATGACTAGTGTTTTTTGCACTTAACTATTGCTATGTCTCTTTTGATCTGTTCTACCAATTGCTCTATGCTCTGAAATTTTTGCTCTGGCCTTATGAAGTCTAGAAGCTCTACTGTCACTTCGCGCCCGTATATGTCTGCATCGAAATCAAAAATGTGCATTTCCAATACGGGCAACTCATCCTCAGAGAACGTAGGCCTAGCACCTATGTTGGCTATTCCGGAGAACCACTCTTGTCCAATGCGCACTCTGGCGTCATACACACCCCTACAGGGCATGATAGTATGCTCTAGACTAAGATTAAGAGTTGGAAAACCAATCGTTCTTCCCCTAGCTCTGCCCCGCATCACTTGACCGCTGATAGCATGACACCTGCCTAGTAGCAAATTTGCAGACTGGATATCCCCGCTTTCCACACACTTTCTGATAGAAGACGATGAGCATATCTTCTGTCCACTGACAGAAAGATGATCAACTACCATAACTTTGTAACCATAGCTTTGAGAATATGATCTGAGCGTATCAATGTTCCCCATACATCGATAACCAAAAACACAATCTTCTCCCACAACTACATACCGTGCTTTACAGCGTTGTACTAAGATGTTTTCGATAAAAGCTTCCGGTAACATTTTGGCGAATAATTCATCAAATTCTACGACATGCAGGTAATCTATATCGCAGCTTTCTATAAGTTGAACTTTGTGCTCAAAGTCTGATAACAAAAAATTCTCCCGCTTTTTCAAAAACACTGCTGTATGAGGAGAAAACGTTAATGCAGCAGAGGCCAGATTGTGTTCTAGAGCTAAACGTACAACCTCAGAGAAGACGTGCATATGCCCACGATGCACTCCATCAAAATTTCCGAACGTTAGCACCACCTCCCTGGCACTAGAACGCTCACAAAGCACTTCCATATAAATATCTTTACACACAAACGAAGCTATGCTAGCCAAGCGCATACACATGAATTGAGAGAGGAGGTGATATGCGCGATGTTGTCATATACACCAAAGTCCCTTGTCCATATTGTACTAGGGCTAAGGCTTTGTTCAACAAAAAAAGTATTCATTTCAAAGAGATAGATATAACTAACGATCCAGAAGCACAACTTGAAATGGTAGAACGCTCCGGTAGGAAGACTGTTCCACAGATATTCATTGACGG
>NZ_JAHLEX010000075.1 GCF_023476575.1 Anaplasma phagocytophilum
ATAAATTTCGCCATATAACCTCATAAAAGCTTACTTAGGATTAGAATTTGTGACTTTAGTGGTACGGCGCTTTTGTGCCCATAGGTCTCCCTTGGACTATTAATTTTCAGTACATTTTTGTGTGTTGATACTTCTCAGAATGTACAAAACTTTAGGACAGTATATCGTGCTCACCAGTACCAGTGCATTTTTTGCTGTGAGTGTGCCTGGGAATAGCAAGCATTGTGCTCTCTTTCACCATTAGCCTTTACTGCAACGCAAACATCTGCTTATAAGAGCTCTTCACACTATCACGCTCAACCCAGGTATTTACCTTGATACTTCACCTATGTCCGGTAAGAGCCCCATAAAAACAATAGTTATCTACCGGTACATAGTTTATTTCCCAATGCAAAATTTACTGAAAATGTCGTCCAGAATGTCATCACCACTAACAGCTCCTGTAACCCTTCCCAACTCATATGCTGCTATTCTAAGATGCTCTGCTACAATCTCTATAGGCATCTCTTGAGAAACGGCATCCACAGCCTGCAGAGCTTTCTGTAAGTGGCTCCTATGCCTTTGAGAAGTGATAAATACATCTCCTTCCTTGGGAAAACTGTTCCTAGACTTCTCTTGTATTATTGTTAGTAGCTTGCCAATTCCCCTATTTTGATGCACTGATATGAGCTGAAACTTCTTTCCGTCTATATACTTAGATTCAGGTAAATCAACATTATCAGCCTTGCTAAGTACCAAAATAGTTTTTTCATCTTGTAGATCGCATATAGGGTTAATTCCATGCATAGATGTTGTTTCGTAGGGGTACATTACAATTTTAATATCAGCTTGTTCTGCTGCCATTTTTGCACGTTTTATGCCTTCTTGTTCAATTCCATCACAGCTTTCTCTAATGCCTGCTGTATCCAATACTATGTAGGGATATCCCCCAATATCTATGGCAACTTCTAACACATCTCTTGTTGTTCCTGGATGTTCGGACACAATTGCTGCATTTCGCCGTGCTATACTATTGAACAGGGTAGACTTACCCGCATTTGGAGGGCCAAGAATAACAACCCTTACACCACTACGTAATCTTTCTCCTCTATGGCCATCATTAAGGTACTCCCCAAGGACAGAACACAACTTTTCAATGTTACTATATATACCACCCAGCACACGTGAAGAATCAACATCTTCTGGAAAATCTATACAGGCTTCAAGATCCGTGAGGATATCAAGAAGAATACTCCTCCATTGTTTATACTGCTTCTCTAATTTGCCCGTAGACTGAGCCAAAGCTTGTCGTAACTGTGCATCAGTTTCGGCATTAATGAGATCTGCTATTCCCTCAGCTCTAGTAAGGTCTATCTTACCATTTAGATATGCACGTAGGGAGAATTCCCCTGGTTCAGCAATACGAATAAAGGTTTGCAATTCTTCGTATAAGAGACGTATAACGGCTCTACTACCATGAACTTGTAGTTCAACGACGTCTTCCCCTGTAAAACTGCCAGGTTTCGGAAAGTACAAAACAACTGCCTGATCTATTAGTCTACCCTTACTATCGTGTAGGAGCTTACAATGCGCTACTCTGGGACTAATACCATCTTTTACACCCAGCAATCTTAAGGCTTCCATAGAACTCGGCCCCGAGATTCTTATTACTGCCACTCCTGACTTTCCCTGTGCTGTTGACAGGGCAAATATGGTATCTGTCTGACGCTTTACCACTCATTCCTCCGCCTTATAAAATATCGTCATGAACTGACATTCCATTTATCAATAGTACCAAAATAAAATCTCTTTCAAAAAAAATACATGCTCATTGTCTATCCAAGGGGGCTTGCAAGTGAGTTATGCACTTTTCTAACACGGAGTATACTTTTTAAAGAATACTAGAATAACCTGTTCTAAAGAAATTTATTAGATGTAGTAAAAGTAAACTTATTTCAGGAGTACACAACTCTATAAGCTAAGGCAGAAGTGATAGACTCCCCCAGCAAAAGCGGAGATTTCAGGAGAAAGCTGATAACTCAAGCCAGCCTTTAACCTGTAAGCAAGCTTAGGAGTGATGTGACCATCAACAACGCCAACGAAGTTACCACCTAGACCAACACAAGCATAAGGAACAACACCTAAACCTTCACTAAGAAGATCATAACAAGCATTAACCATAACTGAAGTAGAAGAAACCGCCCTAATCTCAACAACTTCTCCACCTTCAATAGTTTTAGCTAGTAACCCAGCCACTATTGTTTTTTCTTCAGGGGTCAGCTCCTTTACTAGATCTTTAGCTACGGCTATGGCGTTACTATTAGGTGCACCTACTACAGGACCACTAGTGCTCTTCCCAGCCTGACCCGTAGGCCAGTTTTTCCCCTCACCTATTCCCGTAAGGCTTACAAACTTATTCAAAGCACCATGTCCTCCCGTCGCGCTTGGGTCACCTAAACCACTGCACTGTGCTGTCCCATCTGCATTGTTGTTCGTTGGTTTCTCAACGTACGTCTTCCCCTTCCCTGTCTCTAGTGCAGCATGACTTCCACTACAAACCTTGGTATCGATGATAGGGTGAGAGATTTCAACAGCCTTAGCAAAGTGAACAATGTCCTTACCTTATCTAATAAGAGAACCCTATACATAAACCAGATATGAAATCCTAGGATTACTAAACAAAACATACCTAGAGACTGCTTTTAGATATTCGGAGGAGCGTAGTTACTTAGTCTCCTCGCATATTAAACTCATTTGTAAACGAGAGACACTACATCATAAGCTAACTCCTTAGCTAGTAGATATACTGTATCTTCCTTCTAATAACACCTGCTGTAATTCTACATGTAGCAGAGATATATAGCTGAAACTATCAAAACTTTGGAATCTGCGTTGCGAATATCTACCTATCTTAATAAGTTCACTCATAACCAAAAAAAGTACACTACGTCCTTACTAGAAACCTTGCTTCTATAACAATAAGTAGATATCTACTAACATTTCCACTGCTCAAAACCATATAAACTTTTATACCCCTAGATACGCATACCGTAGAGCAATAACATACAGAACTGAAACATAGCACAGCATGTTGTAAGAAAAGAATATCGACACAATCCAGCAGACCGCGTCAATAAAATCACACTAGTATGAACTCTTCACTCTGGATCTTCAGGAGAGGCCGGGACCGGAATCGAACCGGTATAAAAGGATTTGCAGTCCTCTGCATAAACCACTCTGCCACCCAGCCTAAATTAGCTATACAGCTTCACTATACTAGAAATTAGAGAGACAGCATCCTTTTCAGATCTCTGGAACGTGTTACGTCCTATAATAGACCCATCACCTCCACCTGCCCTCACAGCGGCTACTTCTTGAAACAAACTTTCATCGTCCTTAGTATCTCCACCAGAGAACACTACCATTCTTCGCTCCGCGAAGCAACACCTCTTAACATACGCAACCCTTTTCGCCAAAGACGATAGCATATCAGGTTCTACATTGTCACGCTCTATACGTGCAGTAGGTAACTTAACCTTGATAATGTGCGCTCCAAGTGAGGCGGCAACGTGCGCTGCATACGATATAATATCCAATGAAGTCTCACCTTCCTTAGATATATCGCCACCGCGTGGATATGACCATACAACAACAGCCAAACCACACATCCTCGCCTCATGTATTAGCTCTTTAATCTCCCTTACCATCGAGAAAAACGACTCCGAGCCTGGATATATGGTTAAGCCTATAGCAACACACCCAAGGCGTAAGGCATCCTTAACTGAGGCAGTAACAACCTGTGCAGGAGGAGTACTTTTAGGAGTTAACGCCGTAGAACCATTGAGCTTCAGTATGGTAGGAATCTGCCCTGCATACATAGCCGCACCACATTCCAACATACCTAAGGGAGCCGCATAGGCACTAAATCCACAATCTCTCGCAAGCCTGTAATGGTAATGCGGATCGCAAGCACTAGGATTTACACCAAAACTGCGCACGGGACCATGCTCAAACCCTTGATCTACTGGCAAAATAAGCAATCTACCCGTACCCGCAAGAGCACCATGCGTCAGCATTCGCACAAGGTTAGTTTTAACACCTGGGTTCTCACTGTCGTAAAAATCTAAAACACTCTTAACCGGTTCACTCAAGCCCATAATGCCACTGCAAATCATACAAAAGACAAATGTACACCCAGCGCTGCGCTGAGTGCTCACTTCCCAATTATAGGGCAGAGATCTCTAATTTCAACAGTGAAATACAATAACACGACAAGATACAGCTCAATATGTTCCTAACACGCTACAGTACAAAACTACCATAACAGCACCATAGCCAGGCATAACACCGTTATAAAGGTTTTTTCCCTAAGCTAGCATAGCCAGTGGATTTTCAATGTAGAATTTAAATCTGTTCAAAAACTTCGCTGCCAACGCTCCATCTATTACCCTATGATCCACCGATAAGGTAACTGACATAACATCCGCAGCAACTACACAATTATCCACAACCACAGGACGCTTCTCAGACTGCCCAACAGACATAATACAGGACTGTGGAGGATTTATTATTGCATAAAACTCCTTGATACAAAACATACCAAGGTTTGAGATTGTCAAACATCCCCCTTGGAACTCATGAGGCAATAGTTTACGGTCCTTAGCACGGGCAACAAGACTCTTCGCCGCTTTAGAAAGCTCAGACAAAGTCATCTTATCAGCACAAGCAATAACCGGAGTTAGCAAACCATCGTCCAAAGCCACAGCAAATGCAATATCCACATTCTTATGGTATACTATTTTATCTCCCGCCCATAAAGCGTTAACCTCCGGAAACTCCCGCGCAGCTAATGCAGTTGCCTTTATCACTAGGTCATTAACAGTAATTTTGATTCCCGAAGCCTCAGCATTGCTATTTATCCTCGACCGTACCTCTAAAAGCTCACCCACCATACAATCTATTGCAAGATAGAAGTGCGGTATATTGCGCTTCGACTCTGCAAGTCGTTCAGATATAACCTTGCGCATGGTACTGACTTTAACAACGCGACTATCCTCTTGTACAGTCGTATCATTAGTGGGTACAGAAGCACCCAGCACATCAACTTTCACTATTCTGCCATATGGCCCAGAACCAGTTATCTTGCTGATATCCACTGACAGCTGAGCAGCCAGCTTCTTCGCCAATGGACTAGCCTTAACTCTATCACTACCAGATGTAGTATGCGCTGTTCCACTCGCCTTGTTAGCAGGACTTTGAGCAACCACATCGCCTGCAGCCTTAGCTGGCGTACCTTGCACCGCTGTCGAAGCAGCTTCGCTTGAAACACTACCTGATATGCCTTCCGCAGAATGTACCATATCCAGCAACTCGGCTTCCTCATCTCCATCCACTTTAATAACAGCAATGCTCTGATTGACAGACACATTTTTGCTACCTTCCTCTTTGAGGATTTTGTACATTACACCAGGTTCATCAGCGTACTCAAACTCTATAACTGCTTTGTCGGTCTCAATATCCGCTATTATATCTCCAGGTTTTACTGCATCTCCGGCATTCTTATGCCACTTCGCTATTGTACCACTCTTCATAGTAGGCGAGAGGGCAGGCATTAAGACCTTCACTGGCATATCGACAACTCAAAATTACATCGTAAATTAGGAACCTCGTTTACAACATAGCAATGTTGGTGTCAATTCAATTGGAACGTAATCCTGGCACATTAGTGATGATACAACGTTGCAATAATGCTTCTACAGACCTTGATAAATCCAGGTTCGAAGCATATATTTGCATATACTCTCTGTATTATAACAAAGCTTACTTCCATGAAGAAACCGCACCAACAACACGATGGTAGAAGCCCCCAGCAAAAGCGGAGATTTCAGGAGAAAGCTGATAACTCAAGCCAGCCTTTAACCTGTAAGCAAGCTTAGGAGTGATGTGACCATCAACAACGCCAACGAAGTTACCACCTAGACCAACACAAGCATAAGGAACAACACCTAAACCTTCACTAAGAAGATCATAACAAGCATTGACCATGACTGAAGTAGAAGAAACCGCCCTAATCTCAACAACCTCACCCCCTTCAATAGTTTTAGCTAGTAATCCAGCTACTATGGTTTTTTCTTCAGGAGTGAGTTCCTTGACTAGGTCTTTCGCTACAGCTGTGGCGTTACTATTAGGTGCACCCATCGTGATAGTGTTGTCGGTCGTACCCACTGCCTGACCCGTAGGCC
>NZ_JAHLEX010000076.1 GCF_023476575.1 Anaplasma phagocytophilum
CCGGCAGGGTAGATATATCGTATTAAGCAGTTATTAATGGCATCCATGCAACTTGTGATATAGGTATATATCTAAGTAGTAAAATGCTCATTTGTGTGTAACCTTTCAACTTATTAGGGATAGCTGCCTACCTACACCTGGCAAAAACCGACCGTTTGCTTGCGTCACACATTGCAATTGCGCTTATAGGAAATCTGCCTACAGAATAATCGTCATCTTCTTTACTGCGAAGATATATACAGCATGTATAATAACATGTTATCGCAAAATAAAACTCTGTCGCTCTACAATCTAAAAGCTTACTGAAAAACGCTACCCTGACTTTCTTCTAATTACATTCAATGCAGCACCATATTCATGCTTTCTTCTACTATGCTTTATCATAGCTATTTGTAGTTGCTGTTTCATATAGAAATAAACGATTTTAATCCTTGTTTTTGTTGATTGTATGCTCCTTTAAGTTACTATAAAAAGACACCGCGTCTGTACGGCAGTCTACATCTCTAGGAGCGTTAAGTTATGGAATATCGCGATTTTCCGCAAGCAAGCTACACATCTCAGCAAGTCGAAGAACATTACCCTGCAGACTTCATGCTCAACCTAAATGCCGAACAAAAGGAGGCGGTGCTGCAAGTATCAGGCCCTGTCTTGATCTTGGCAGGCGCAGGTACTGGAAAAACTCGCACCATAACCGCTAGGATGGGTCATATAATAAAAGAGGGATATGCACAGCCTCACGAAATTCTCGCAGTTACATTCACAAATAAGGCCGCAAAAGAAATGCATACTCGAGTCAATAATATTGTCAGTGCTTCTGGCATATGGCTCGGAACATTCCACGCAATAGCTGCACGTATTTTGCGTAGCCATGCAGAATTGGTGGGATTAAGCAGCAATTTCACGATAATAAGCCCTGATGATCAGCTACAGATAATAAAAACAATAGCAGCTGACATGCATCAAGGTTATCCAGCAACAGAATGCAAAGGCATTCTTCATACTATACAGAGGTGGAAAGAGAAAGGACTATTGCCGCATGATATTACTGAAACAGAATTACAAAGATCTTCTAACAGTTTTGCTCTTAGGGTATATGAAGAATACCAAGAACGCCTTAAAGCCCTAAATTGCGCTGATTTTGGTGATTTATTACTTCACAACGTTACTATACTTAGTACAAATCCTGACGTACTTGCTCATTATCAAGAATACCTTCGATATGTTATGGTTGATGAGTATCAAGACATCAATACAATACAATACCTGTGGCTTCGCTTATTAGTGCGTCGACATAAAAACCTGTGCTGTGTAGGAGATGATGATCAATCCATATATAACTGGAGAGGGGCAGAAGTAGGCAACATACTCAGATTTTCAGATGATTTCACAGACGCCAAGATAATAAGGCTGGAATGTAATTACAGATCAACATCTAACATATTAGCCGCAGCATCAGCGATAATTGATAACAATAAATCCCGCCTTAAAAAAACATTATGGACACATAATCAGGCAGGACAGAAAGTTGGTTTAATGAAGTTCTTCGATGGACGGCTTGAAGCTCAATACATAAGTGAGCATATTAAGAACTCTTACGAGTATAAATTTAGTGAAACTGCCGTTCTAGTCAGAGCCAGCTTTCAGACTAGAGTCTTCGAGGAATTCTTCGTGAGATATGGTATACCTTACAAAATTATCGGCGGAACCAAGTTCTACGATAGGGTAGAAATCCGAGATCTTGTTGCATACCTCAAAGTAGTAGTCAATCCCGATAACGACATAGCGTTTGAGAAAATTATAAATAAACCCAAACGCAAGCTCGGAACTTCTACTGTCAATAAGCTTCGTGCATATGGGAGAAAACACAGTATCTCCTTAACGGAAGCTGGACACTCAATGATAAAAGATGGATTACTATCTGATAATACATCCAACATTCTGCAAGATCTTCTCAGGCAGTTTGATGATTGGAGAGAAATGTTAAGTAGAGATTCATCCGTCAATGTACTAAAAGCTATTGCTCATGACTCTGGATACATAGAATCTCTAAAAAAAGACGGAGAGTCAGGTCTATCAAGAATAGAAAACATAAAGGAACTATTCTCAGCTGTATCAGGATTTGATGATGTGTCGAAGTTTTTAGAACACATTAGCTTGGTGGCAGAAAATGATTCTTTTGAAGAGGACAATAACTACGTACACGTTATGACATTACATGCCGCAAAGGGATTGGAGTTCCCGTTGGTTTTCCTCCCGGGATGGGAGGAAGGAGTCTTCCCACACGAAAAATCCATGAATGACATAACTGGAAATGCTCTGGAAGAAGAGAGGCGCTTAGCCTATGTTGGCATAACAAGGGCTAGGGAGCAGCTATACATATCATGTGCTGCAATGAGAGAAATCAATAACTGGAGCCAATCCATGAAAATGTCTCGTTTCATAAAGGAACTCCCCAGAGAACATGTACAGGTGTTACATAACATGACTGGTTACGCGTAGTGCATCTATGAGTCTGGTGTATAATTAGCTAATGTTAAGAAAAATCCAGGCAATGTGGGACTATTACATGCAAGGGAAGACTTAAATAGCCCACATATGGAACTTCATACTTTTCCTGACGCCAAAATATGTCTTCTTCATCTTCATTGCATACAGAACAAACAGTATGGCTTTGAGTTTGGCTGATTACATAAAAGCAATCTTACCCTAGCTATGGCGTTACTAAAACACGTATTTCGATAGAAAACTACCCACAAATTCCATGAAATTCACTATTAAGTTGTTATATGCATCTTTTGCACAACATATTCTAGATATTATTTAATAATTTCATGATATGCTAACGACACTTACAGTAGTGTTGCGTAGTGAAGTATAGCAATGCCCTTGGATCTGGTAATCCATTCATGAAGCAAAAACAAAAAACGCGACGTGTATCACATATGTGAGGAATTTCACAATTGCCGTAAAGAAAGTGGTCGTCATGATTCAGATACCTTGAGTAGAAACAATTACTGGTTTTCCGCAGATGTCGTACTAGTATCGTGTTTTTTCAAAAATGCGCTGCACTATGTAAAGCATGAAATGTGGGAAATGCACTTCAGAAGGAGGAAGAAACTATTGCAGCAATTTTGCATGTTCATCGTTGGAACAACTACACTACAGCGCGCGTCATTACTACTTATCACACGCAGATTAGCGCATCCACATGATAAAGGAAAAATAGCAAAGCTGCATATTGTGTAACATGGAGGTTTAAGGTGCGTAAAAAGAATACTCACAATGGATCTAGAAAAACTGGCAGCGGTATCCTGAATTACTTGAGAGCACTGTTTTTTAGGATAATCTCAATTTTTTCAACGTCTAATAGTACTGCCCCTAAGGCAGAAGATGAGGTTAATGCTGTACATATCCGCACACACAACAGCTCTGATACAAATAAGGATAGAGCTCAGCGTACGGATCATCGCCCTTCTATAGATGTAAGTTTAAAATATTATCAAAAGAAAAAATGGCTGGAAAGTGCATCGGGATTTTCCTTCCACAGCGCACTTTGCGATTCGTATCAAAACAAGTCTAATTTGTACGGCAATCAGTTTCTAATCGATATGCATAGATGTGACTGGTGCATCAATGGAACATTTTACCCTAGACAAAATGTAAGAGCTCATCTTGAAAAACTGGAAAGGAAACTAAAACCATCGAGCATTACTAACCTTAATCTTGTATGTCAGAGAACGTATGGAGTAAGTAGAGAAGTATTTTTGCGTCGCTATCGCGAAAGAAGTCTCGCGATAGCCATGCTGCAAAAAATGTTCCGAGATGATCGTCATGGGGTTGTCCCAGACATTAGATTGCTTGATGAAATAGTAAGCCATTGCCACCAAGGAGGGCCGTCAGCCTGGATATGTTCCAATGTAATTTGGCCTATAAAACATGCTTTGGATAGAGAATACTTATTCAGCGACGCAGGTGCCACACTAAATCGCATCTATGTATCAGCGTGTAGCAATATAAAATACGTAGATGCGATAACACCGGAGCGTGTTGTAGTCTGTGAGAATTTGGACTTTCTACTTAAAGTGCCGCAATTTACAGAAGGAGAAAAGACTCCTGCATTCAAAGTAAATGCAGCGCTGAAATACGAGATATCTACACAAAAAGAGGGACGAGTTCTCTATGATAACTGTTCATTAAACTTGACAATCATCACTCCAGCAGACTGCAATATAAAGACCTCACCATCATTACTGTTTAGAATGTGTCCTCCATTAGGACGTCTTCTACTCAGATTGAAGCATCGGCTCTATAGACGGAGAGTCTTTACTCCTAAAGATACGCACGTACCAGATCCTACCCTTGTTCACGTTCAACGCATCCGCATGGACATGAATGTTACAAAACTGCAGTACGCAATGGCTCCACTGCAAGTATCTCCGGAAGCGTTTTTCAGAGACCTGCTCAAAAATAGCACCCTGCGTAGGGCATTATATCAAGACCTCTCTCAGGAGGAGCATCTGGTGGAACCTCAACCCGAACAGGCTTCGATTGGTGTTTTTTTTTGTAACAGAACGCCCACCTAAAGTAAGTGGGCGTATGAGTAGTGTAGCTTCTTCCATTGGTAAATGCTATAACCAATAACGCCTATAAAAAGTACCTTATACAAGCTATTAATAAGCTCTTTTACTACATAGCACATTCTCTAAAGACGTCCATAAAAAACGTTCATAGCACGTTCTATAGAAACTTTATGATTATAAGCTGGGGAGCTATGCTCCTCATCCATAGGAATGTCTACAGTGTCCTGAGGAGAAAAGGAAGCGCGCATACTACCATTACATCCAAGATTCTCGCTATCAGCGAAGTCATCGAATACCGTTCTTTGAGCACGGGAATTGTATATATCCGCTATAGCTTCTTGTATCCTGGTCGTTTCCACTATCATTGCGGTCTTGTAATAGATGTTATGGGTTCCTTTGCGTAAAAGTGGCGGTAATACGCTAAAAGCAGCAACAATGGCGGCAAATCCTAAAGATAATGTCATTAGTAAGGCTACGACGAACGCAAATGGTACAGTTATAGCTAAGTTGTCAAGAGGATGGTGGTCATTACAATCACTGGAAATTTCACTATGGAAATCCTCTCCGTGCCTTTTTTTTAAGATATATTCAGAATATTGAAGCCTATCCTCTGGAGTACTTATAAAAGGTAAAAAATCTTTACTTGCAGCTAGGTAAGCGGAGGCAGCAACAACATAGTCGATGAAAAGAAAAAGTGCGGAAACAACACATAGGGCCATAGATATCCAGTAAACTACATACAGCAACGAGCTAAAGAGAAGCACAGCAAAACAGCAAACTCCAACAACTACCCCCAGGTTCCTCGCCGATTCTGGGATATGCAGGGATGGTAGTTTATTATTAGGACCTTCATCTGTACTTCCCTCAAAAACCTGAAAACCTAACCCTTTATTTATCCTTGACAACATATGTTCTCCTTAATTACCAAAAGCAAATGCACTATAACTTTGACTAGGAATCTTGTTTTTCGGATTTTTCCAGCATAAAAAATAGCTCATACTTTCTACAATATCCGAACAGTATATGCAGCAGGGCAGCACGTATGCACCCCTAAATCAAACAATGATTAAATCATTAACGCTTCACTATGGCACGATATTATAAGAAATACAAGAAATTTCTATGAAATAAGATTAAAGAATTATTTTTTATAGAATTTAAATTTGTAAAAATAGTATATATCCTAATATAGATATGTTTTATCATGGAAATCAATTCACAAACTGTTGACGCATACCTGTTGCATGCAAATAGTTTAAAAAATTTAAAATGATCATTATGAAGATGCAAGATACAGAATAAGGCTAATCTCGGGGATTAAGTTCTAATTCATTTAATGTATATTGTGCTTTTGTAGTCTGCATTTGCTTAAGTAGGCCGGTATTTTGATTTGTGAGAATTTAATGCTGAGCTGGGCCTTTTTGTGTGTTATCGGTGAAGGTTAAAAACGCCCGGGCACTGAGCCATGCTCTAAGGGTAGTAGGGCTATACATTAGGATGTTGCCTGGAACCCATGTGAATGTAAATAACTACTCAAAAAACTCAGAGCATGGCTCGTTTTGTGCTTCATCATGCGCGCATGGCGTTCTGTACAGCTTGGGTAGTGCTTGTTGTAGAGAAAAGGTGCTACCAGCA